>JAQXNU010000018.1 GCA_029098165.1 Clostridiales bacterium | reverse complement strand
AAATCTTATTGTCAGTTCCGGGACGAAACGAAGTTCCGCAATATTCACAGAAGTTTGCTTCTTCGTTTGTAATTGTTCTTCCACATACTTTACAAATCATACGTAATCTATCCCCATTTCTCGAAAAATATCCACAGTTTTGAACCTTAATAAGAAGTATATCATCTTTTCTATTTTTCGCAAATTAAATTTGTATTAAATGCGTTTCGATTCTAAGCAATTATCACTGCTTTCTACAAGAAAAAAAGAGGGCCATTGCGTTTTGCAACAGCCCTTCTTGTATTTATTAAAGAATGATCTTTCTTGGACAAACGTCAGCACATTTACCACATCTGGTACATTTAGAGTAGTCAATGTGAGCTAAGTTGTTGTTCACTGTAATCGCACCAGATTCACAAACCTTAGTACATTTCATACAGCCGATACAACCTACGCTACAGCCCTTCATAACATCTTTACCTTTGTCGTTGGATCCACATTTCACTTTGTAGTCAGCGCTTACCGGAACAAACTCGATTAAGTGATTTGGACACTCAGCAACACATTTACCACAAGCAACACATTTCTCTTTATCAACAACAGCAACACCATCAACAACATGGATTGCATCAAACTTACAAGCTTTAACACAGCTACCGTAACCCATACAACCGTAGTTACATACCTTTTCACCATGACCTGGGATTAAGGCAATTTTCTTACAGTCTGCGATACCATGGTAATGATATTTGATATTTGTCTTATCACAGCCACCGTGACATTTTACGAAAGCTACTTTACGCTCTGCAGTTTCTGCAGCTTTACCCATAACTTCACCGATCTGTGTATGGATTTCGCTACTAGCTACTGGACATCCACTAACTGGTGCATTACCTTCTGCAATTGCTTTAGCAAGCGCATCACATCCAGCAAATCCACAACCACCACAGTTGTTACCTGGTAATAATTCACGTACTTTAATTTCTCTTTCATCCTGATCTACATGGAAGACTTTCGCAGCAACTCCAAGTAAGATACCGATAATCAAACCAGCAATACCTACTACTGCGCCTGCAGTAACAAGTCCTTTTACACTAAATGCAAGAATTGCAATATTCATCGTCGAAGTTCCTCCATTCTATAACAATCCGGCAAAGCCCATAAATGCGATGGACATAAGACCGGCTGTAATTAAAGTGATAGGGGAACCTTGGAATGACTTTGTAATCTTATTATGCTCGATACGTTCACGTACACCAGCCATAATAACGATTGCGATTAAGAAACCAACTGCTGTGGAAAAACCATAAGCAACGCTAGTCACAAAGTTGTTACCCTTTTGAACATTAGTAATGGAAACACCAAGTACCGCACAGTTTGTAGTGATTAATGGTAAGTAAACACCAAGAGCACTGTATAAACTTGGGCTGTATTTCTTTAAGAACATTTCGATGAACTGTACTAATGCTGCGATTACAATAATGAAAACGATTGTTTTCATATAAGTTATATCAAGGAACTCTAAAAACTTGTAAATTAAACTAGTTAATGCACTAGCAACTGTAATAACGAATACTACAGCACCACCCATACCTGCAGCGGTACTTGTTTTCTTGGATACACCAAGGAATGGACATAAGCCAAGGAATTGACTTAGTACGACATTGTTTACAAGTGCTGCAGAAATAAGCACGATTAATAACTCTTTGATACCCATCTAAATCTTTTCCTCCTTATTTGTTTTCTGTATTAGCTGCTTCCGCTGCTTTCTTCGCAGCTGCTGCTTTTACCTGAGCTGCTGCAATAGCTTCCGCTTTTTTTCTTTCATCAAGAACTGCATGATTTTCAGCGCATGTAGATCCTGTACAAGAAGCACAGTTACCACCACAAGCAATGTCAGATTTCTCTGGAACATTAGTTGCTGATTTTAACTTTAACTTGTTCTGAAGTGCTGTTAACATTGCAAGTACGAAGAACGCACCAGGAGCAAGTACGAAGATACCCATTGGTTCATACCAGCCAGGAGCTACGTTTATGCCGAAGATTGTTCCAGCACCAAGTAATTCACGGAATGCACCGATACAAGTTAAACCGAAAGTAAAACCAAGTCCCATACCAATACCATCGAAGATAGATGGAAGAACTGGATTCTTAGAAGCATAAGATTCTGCACGTCCTAAGATAATACAGTTAACAACGATAAGAGGAATATAGATACCTAAGGAATCATTTAAAGCAGGTATATACGCCTTTAATAATAACTCAACAATTGTTACGAAAGAAGCAACGACTACGATGAACGCAGGCATTCTTACTTTATCAGGAATTACTTTACGAAGCATAGAAATTAACATATTGGACATAATTAATACGACCGTTGTTGTTAAACCCATACCAGCGCCGTTGATAGCTGAGGTTGTAACCGCTAGTGTCGGACACATACCTAACATAAGAACGAACGTTGGATTTTCTTTAATAAGACCGTTATAAACACGTTCCAAACACTTATTCACTTACAACACCTCCAATACCTTCACTTAGAAGTTCATTAGCAAAAGCTAAACCAGCATTTACTGTAGTTGTAACAGCAGTACTTGTAATAGTAGCACCACTGATGGCATTAATTTCAGTGTTATCAGCCTTAGCTTCACCGTTCTTAATTAATGTAAATGCATCAGTTTTTACATCAGAGAACTGGCCCTTAAATTCATCTTCTGTTGCTTTTGAACCAAGACCACTTGTTTCTGAGATTTCTAAGATTTCCATCTTAGTTAATGTTCCATCTGCTTTGATCCCAAGAGAGAATTTAATTTCTCCACCAAAACCTGCAGTGGATGTAATAGTCATAACATAACCGATTGCTTTGTCATTTGCATCTTTACCGATACAAACTTCATCGATTCTACTTGAATCAAAACCGTTAGCTGCTAAGAATTCAGCAGACTCTTCCACTTTTTTGTTTAATTCTTCATTTTCAGCATCAACTTTTACTGCTTCTGGATAAACTGCAGCATAAGCTTCTGCTTTTGCCTTTGCCGCTGCATCAGCGATAGGACCTTTTGTGATTTCGTATACGAAACCAAGTGCAAGTGCAGCAACTAATGCGATAGCAAATAATGCAACTGCATCTTTAATGATCGTAGACTTCTTATTTTGCATTCTTTCTACCTCCTAATCCAAAAGCTCTTGGAATAGTTGCTTTTTCGATCAATGGAACTAATAAGTTACAGAAGATGATTGCATAAGAAACGCCTTCTGCAGTATTACCCCAAAGACGGAAAATTGCAGTTAAACAACCAAGGATCACACCGAATACGATCTGACCTACTGGTGTAATTGGGCAAGTCACATAATCTGTTGCCATGAAGAATGCACCAAGCATTAAACCACCACCAAGTACGTGAGTCATAACGAAGTTTCCGTCAAATCCACCAGTACATGCTGTATAGATAGACATAAATACTGCAAATGTTCCGATATAAGTTAATGGAATACGTAAAGAAATAACTTTACGGTATACAAGATAAATTGCACCGATTAATAACATCATTGCACTTGTTTCACCAATCACACCACCAGTGAATCCAAAGAACATATCGATTAATTTTGGAGTTGCTTCCCCAGCTTTTAAAGCTGTTAATGGTGTTGCACCTGTGATACCATCAAGGCCAGCTGCACCATAGTTAAATAAATATAAAGATTCGCTAGATGCTTTTGCTGTAGCAAAAGAGTCAACAGCAAATGCTGTCATACGTCCTGTAAAACAGATGGATAAGAAACATCTTGCTGCTAAAGCAGGGTTCATAAAGTTCTGTCCTAAACCGCCATAAAGCATCTTAACAACGATAATTGCAAACAAACCACCTATCATTGGCATCCATACTGGAGCACTTGCTGGCATGTTCATACCAATTAATAGACCTGTTACTAATGCAGAACATTCATAAGGATGTTCTGGCACCTTCATAAATTTCTCATATAAGAATTCTGCTACAACACAAGTTGTAATAGATACTAAGAGAATAAGAAATGCCTGAAAACCAAACTGGTATACACCGAAGATACTAGCTGGCATCAATGCGATTGCAACATCTCTCATGATTTGCGCTGTTGTAACACCACTACGAACGTGTGGTGATGCAGAGACATTATACATATCTTTCAAAGATTCCACCTCTTTCAATTTATTAAATACTTATTTCGCCTTTTTTCTTTCTTCAAGAATTGAACGTCTTGTCTGCTTAAATGCCTGAGTTAAATGAACACCTGCTGGACATACATACGTACAGCTTCCACACTCATAACATTCCATACCATGTAGTTTCTCAAATCCCTCATTATCAAAGCGAATTGCACACTGCATTAACTTTTGAGGAACTAAACGGCTTGGACAAACTTTTGCACAACGACCACAGTGAATACAGTTCGTCTGTGGCATTGCCTCAACTTCATCTTTCTTAAACGCCAGTAAAGCACTAGAAACTTTAGTTACAGGAAGGTCTAAGCTGTAGATTGCTAATCCCATCATTGGACCACCAGAGATCAACTTGTCTGGAGTTTCCACAAAGCCGCCTGCAGCTTCTGCTAATTCACTATAACTTGTACCAGTACGAACCATGAAATTCTTTGAATCCTTTACTGCATCTCCACTAACAGTAACCACACGACGAATTAAAGGAGTAGATTCTGCAACAGCCAAATAAATTGATATAACAGTATCAACGTTATTTACAACGCATCCGGCATCTGCTGGAAGCATAGAAGAGTTTATCTTCTTTCCAGTTGTAGCATAAATTAAGTGACGTTCTGCTCCTTCCGGATATTTTGTCTTAAGTACTTTTACTTCGATATTCTTTTCATTGCTTACTGCATTTTTCATTACCTTAATTGCTTCTGGTTTGTTATCTTCAATTGCAATAATACCAGTTGCATTCGGGAATAATGAAAGAATTATCTTAAGACCGCCTACTAACTTGTCAGGCTCTTCTATCATCATACGATAATCACTTGTTAAATAAGGTTCACACTCAGAACCATTTACAATTACGTATTCAATTGCATCATCGTTCTTTGGTGTTAACTTAATATGAGTTGGGAATCCAGCTCCACCCATACCAACAATTCCTGCTTCTTTAACACAGTTACGGATCTCTTCCTTAGATAATTTTGTATAATCTCTTTTTGTGCCCATGCCTTCAACTGTTGTATATTCATTATCATTTTCTACAACAATTGACTCTACCATATTACCCATTACGGTAAGTCTAGGTTCTACTGCCTTTACAGTACCAGAAACAGAACTAATAACACATGCCGACACAAATCCGCCTGCTTCAGCGATCTTCTGACCAACTAATACCTTATCGCCTTTTGCAACGATAGGCTTTGCAGGTGCACCAATATGCTGAACCATTGGATATACCAAGTCACCCTTTGGTAGTAAAATCGTGGTAGGTTTATCTTGCGAACATCCTTTTCCTTCGTTAGGATGAATACCGCCTTTAAACGTTCCTGCCATATCTTTTCCCTCTTTCTCTCTAATCTAAGGCCTTCTTCCTGCCTAGTTACTTTTTTAACACACAAAATCACGCCTAATCTTTTTCCGTTTTAAGCGTTCGTAACAATAATACCATACAATCATAAAATTTCAAAACATATATTTAAAGAATTTTTATGAAAAATATATCCATATTTGTCGAACACTATTTCTAACTTTGCCCTCCCAGCCAGTAAAATTCCATACTTATGTCGAATTAAGGGCTCTCGTCTAAGGCCTCTATATTGCTAGGCCTTTCTATTTGCTCAGACAATTATATAATACAACCCACAAACATTATATTATAAATTGCATCCATTAATGGAAACTTCGTATTATGTAATAAAACTTTAACTTTTCTTTAGCACCTCCCAAATTTTACTCTTTCGTAACGTTTACTAATTCATTTTACTATCACCAAACTTTTTTATTTTAACATACAATTCCCTCTAAATCCACCCACTTCTTTCTTTTTTTCTCAGCATTTTCTTTTCCTTACAATATCCCCCATTTTCTTCCTCTCTCCCCTTTTTCTTAAAAAAGCAAAAATACCGGGGATGTCCTTTTAATTTGGAACCATATTAATAAAATGGATAAGAAAAAGTTAGAACAGGAGATTTTCGCACCATGTTTCTAGCAAAAATTCCTGCTCCTACTTTTTCTTATCCATTTTCATTCAAGCTTCGAAAACATAAGGACATCTCCGGAGTTTTGCGCCCTTTCGTGAAGGGTTTTTCCCTCTCTATGTACAACTTAGTAACCCTGCACTGATTTTCCTTTATGTAAGTACTTCTCTTTTGTTGCCAAGCCCCCTCGGATATGTCTCTCTGACTTATTCAAATCCAGCACCACTCTTGCACGTTCTGCGAGGGAAGGATTGACTTGCAATAAACGTTCAGTTACATCTTTGTGAACTGTTGACTTGGAAATTCCGAACTGCCTAGCGGTTTGTCGAACTGTTGCATTATTTTCAATAATATATGCAGCAATTTCTGCAGCACGTTCCTCGATCTGTTTATGCTTAAACAAATTGGAGCCTTTCATGAAGTTCCACCTGTAATACTTGTTTTTATAATCTATTCGCTCCTCTATAAAATTATGCTTATCACTGTTAAATCATGTAAAAGTGGACTTCGTTAAATTATCTACACACTCTCTATATTCTTTATATTTCCTAACCATTTTTTATCACTCTCACAAAATAAAAAGAGGCTGTGAAAAACAGCCTTTTATATTTTAATCTATATTCTTTCTGATTCGTTTCCAATACTTTACGATAAATTCCGCATAGGCAAGGTCATAAAGCACTAAAGCAACTTGACCCCCTAAGAAAATACCTAAATACATCACTGGTTTGAGTTCGCCACTATAGATTAGTTTGGGCGCAAAAATAAGAGTTGGTATGTAGATTGCGTTGAAGACTGCAAATTTACATAACCAGAGCTGCTTTGCTCTCGATTTCTGAGGAATATCACTATGATTCAGAGTAGCCAATTTTTTTAGATCTCGATTTTTAAGACTTGTTTGAATGGCTTCTATAATCAAAAGGTAAGCCCCCATAGCAGCATATGTTAGACAATAAATCTTGTTCGGAGCTAAAATTAAAGATAGCAGAACACTTGCTAAGTAATATGCCACTCCGTATGCAAGATTTGTCTCTAACACAGCTACACCTACAAGGTAGGACCCTGCCGCTAAAAAAAAGAGTGTTCCCATTTCAATCATGGCACTTAAGTTGACACAAATTACTGAAATTGCAAGCATCATTGCTAATAAGGTTAAACGTTTCGTGCTTACATGCATGTACACAAATCGCCTCCCATACACTCGCAGCAACAATCTGCCATCCATAATTTACAACATAAATCTCCGGCATCCGTACCACGACCATATCCATAACCCGTTGTATTATAGCGCTGTCCACCAAAAGATAACTGGTTAACAAGATTGCGGTACTCAATATTGCCTGGTTCCATCGAAGATGCTGTTCTTGCATGCTCGACTGCAATCATGTTATTACCAAGTCCCAGGTTCGCAATCGCACTAAAATAGTACCATTGAGCAGTTCGACTATTAATCCCTGCTAAAATGGTAACTGCCTCCTGAAAACGTCTTGCATTAATCAGATTAGCCACCTGGCTTAATTCTCCCGTACCACTGTAGCTCTGATTTGTATAGGAACTGGAACTTCCCGCATATCCGCCATTTTGACGTTCATTCATAATTGTATCATATGCTTCCTGAACTTCTTTAAACTTTTCTTCTGCTAGATTTGACAACGGATTGTTCACATAAGAATCCGGGTGATACTTTCTACTCAATTCACGGTATGCTTTCTTAATCTCATCATCAGTTGCTGTTCTTGAAACTCCAAGAACTAAATATGGATCTTGCGACATAATTAGTTATTCTCTCCCTTTTCTTCTTGTTTGTTTTGCTTCTCATCATATTTCTTCCATACACCAGCATATAGAATGTTACGAAGTAACTCCACATCCCATATCAATGGAAGTTTTTCAAATTCTCTTGTACACTCTGCCATCATACTTGTAAGAATCTCTTTTACTTTTTCTTCAAATCCATCTTGCTTTAACATTTCGATAAATGGATTATAACTTTGATTTTTTAAATCTTTTTCTAAATCATCATATGCATCTAAAAGATAAATGAATTTACCAAGATAGAACCCAAAACTTCTTAAAGTATCTTTCCACACATCCTCTTTATATACAAACAGTTCACCCATCAGCTCTCCAAATGGACGACTGATGATATCAACTACCTGCTCCTTCTTTTTTTCCAACTCATTTAGTTTTATTAAAGAAGATTTAATCACTTCACATTGACGAGGGTATGTTTTTTCTACCCTTTGATATCGATGTTTTAATATATTTGCTCCACTCAAGCTAATAACGCTTCGATCATCTTGCCAGTCATCCATAAGTTTATGATATGTTAAGGCAATATTCATATCTGCTGCATAATCACTGATCTCATTCGTTAAAATCCAATGTTTTGAAGTCGGATGCACAAGACAACGTTTTGTATCCTGTGTAACATTACTTTCATATAAAGAAGTTAAAAGGATAATAAGAAATGTCATGTCATAGGTCAATGTCATTTGACCAAATCGCCCGTAATTTTTCTTTAATTGGTGACATAACCCACAGTAATATGCTTTGTATTTATAATACTCTTTGACTTTAAGCTCCTGCTTGTTGATATTTACATAGCCAAACATTAGCTCCTCCTTTTATCCGAACTTCTGATTAAGCACATTATATCAGCTAAATCACCAATTAGCATCAGTTTCTTGATATTTTAATAATATTTTAAGACATAAGCTCTTTTTTCCACTCGTCTTCTTTAAATCCAAATAATACACGGTGATCCATTACAAGAACTGGACGTTTGACTAGCATTCCATCACTTGCAAGACAATCGTAAATTTCCTCCTGTGTCATGACCTTTATTATCTCTTTTAAATTCATTTCACGATATACAAGACCACTTGTATTAAAGAACTTTTCTAATGGAAGGTCAGTTTTTTCCTTCCATGATTTAATTTCCTCTTTCGTTGGTGGATTTTCTTTAATATCTTTTACTTCGTATGCAATGTTGTGGCTCTCCAGCCATTTTATCGCGTTTTGACAAGTAGAACATTTAGGATAACTGTACAATAAATAAGCCATTTGATATATTACCTCCATACTACAAGTATCTTTTATGAAACAATCCCACCATATTTACATAGATTATACTAAATATAATTTAATGAGATGTTTTCATTATGAATCAAATGCACGAAACTTATCCATTTCAACTGCTGCCACTTCCTTATCCTAAAAATAGTTTAGAACCAAATATAAGTGAAGAGACTCTTTCTTTTCATCATGATAAACATTTAAGAACCTATGTAGATAATCTTAATAAGATATTAGAACCTTATCCAATGTACCAATCCTGGACGTTAGAAGCACTGGTGACTTACTATTATCTGCTTCCTAAGGAATTACAGACACCAGTTCGCAATAATGCTGGAGGCGTCTATAACCACAATCTGTATTTCGCTACCTTAAAACCAATTGTAAATAATATGGTCAGTTCTCTTGATCTATCGCATAATCATGTAAATTGTTTCCATGATACTTCACCGAATGAATTTTATATTCGCTTTCGTCAGACATTTCATAGCTATCAGGAATTTAAAACACATTTTAAAGCATGCGCCCTAAGCGTTTTTGGATCAGGATATGCCTGGTTGGTTGCAAATAAAAATCAAGAACTACTAATCATCACGACAGCCAATCAGGATACTCCACTTCCTCAAGGCTTTCGACCACTATTAACGATAGATGTTTGGGAACATGCCTATTATCTCGTTTACCAAAACCGTAGAGCTGACTACATTGAAAACTGGTTTGACCTCATTAACTGGATTGAGGTAGCAAACAATTGGGGACGTTACTAATCAGTAACGTCCCCTGTGATTTTCTTAATCATTCTTTATAGTATTATTCTCACGTAAGAATTTCATTGTCTTTTCTTCTAGTAAAGAAGCCATAACTTTGTCCCGTCCACCATTCTTTTCTTCTAATTGTTGGATGGAATCATAATGATATTCTTTTAAAGATTTTGTTGCCAGTTCTTGATATTCTTCTTCTGACATCTCAATCTTTTCTAACTCTGCAATCTTAGCTAATACATAACTCTCTTTAACATACTGTTCAGCATAATAACATACTTCTTCGTAAAAATCACTTAATGATAGCCCAAATGCAACCATTGCAAAGGTCTCCATATCGACGCCATAATATTCTGCATACGTTTGATAAGTGTTTTGCATTTCTTTAAACTTAGCATTGATCTCACTCTGATCGACAGAAGTAAATTCTGAATTAGCTACAATTTTCTGTAATATTGCATCATCTGCTGCACTTTGATCTGAGTATTTTTTCTGTTCATACAGACCTTCTTCAAGATAAGTTCGATACGCATCGGTGGAACTGTATTCTGTATTATAAGCTACGAATTCATCTGTAAATTCACGAATACCAATTGCATTGATCTTTACTGTAAATTCAACTTCTTTTCCAGCCACAGTAGTATCAAAATACGTATCTGGCAACTTTGCAGTCACTATAACGGTTTCTCCGACCTTTCTACCAATCAGCTGCTCATCAAATCCTTCTAAAATCTGATTTTGTCCTGCCTTAATTTCATAGTCAGTAGCCGAATTATATTGAAAGTCTTTCCCATCCACTTTTCCCGTATAGTCAATGTTAACACAGTCTCCTTCGTGTACATCATTACGATCCGTAATTGGAAGCATGTTAGACTCATATTTTACAAAATTAAGAATTGCCTCATCAACATCCTCTGAAGTAACCTGACTTTCCTCTACCTCAACAACTAATCCAGTGTATTCTCCGAGAGTAAAATCAAATTTACCTGCATCTTGATTCGTAAGTCCTAATATCGAAAAAATCGTTTTTTCTAACTTCGACATTTCTAACTTATCCAATAACTGCACTAAATAATCTGACATCAGATTATTCCCTGATTCTATTCTATACTCTGCCGCTGTAATTGTTTGTTCCTTCGTTACTGGCTCAAATTCATCTGATTGATCTTGGATTTTATAGTCACAGGTAACGATCAAGTACTCGGCTCCCATCGGTCCATAACTTACCGCAATTTCTTTGTTTGTCAGAATATATGCCATCTCATAGGACTTTGCATTCTTCGTAATACGAATCTGACGTCCTTGGATTGCACCTTTTGCATTGACATAGCAAGTAAATACCATACGGTCTTCATCTGTGGTACTCTTTTCCTGTTCTGTAATTGCAACACTGAGCTCGTCTAAATACTTGCCATACATATCTTCTGTAATTCCAACTTCTTCACATGCTTTTTGTAGCTTATTATCTGATTTCATTGTTTTTAGCATAACTAGAAGCTGTTGATATACCCCTTTTAACGGGTAATCCGCTATGATCTTATCTCCCTTGACCATCACAGATCCAATCGTGAGCTGATCTGCCTTTTTTACATCAAGCGTTATATTCGTCCCCTCAAGGAAGTTACCCATATAATTACCAATCATTTGTGGTAGGGCCTTCACTGCTAACGCCTTAGTGATACTTTCATTTTCTATCAACTTAAAAGATACGTACTTCTTAGATAATTCAGGGATTTGAAGAAGGATCTCTTTTGTTTTCTTATCCACAAATGCAGTTACATTTCCTAAATCCTTACCTTGCTGGCTTAGTTGAAACTCACCATGCGCCTGTTGGTCTTTTTGATCGATCTTTGTATGAATCAGAATTGGATCTTTCATGGATAATAGTGCAGCAACTGTACTTCCAGGCTTCACACTCACATCGACTACCAAATTGGATTCCTTTGAATCATATGTGCCTAATACGTTCAATATCGCCTCGGTATTTTCCTTTTCTAGCCATTGATAGTAACTTGCATCGCTTGTAAAGGCTTTATGGAGCTTATTAACGATCTCTCCAGGACCAATTATTAAGACGGTGATTCCACCAACTACTGTAACGATTAGTAAGGCTATCAGCAGAATGAGATTCTTATTTTTCTTCTTTTTTAGCGTTTTTAATGATTCCTGGTTACTTCTTACCCCATTCGGTTTTGTCTTAGTTGTCAAGTCATTTTGCTCCATACCTTCCTCCTTAATTCGAACTTAACATAAATAAGGAAAAGCACGCTGCGCACACTTTTCCTTGTTTATGGATAAAAGGGCTGTGAAAAACAACAAAAAGACAATGAGGAAACAGTCGGGCAAACATATTAGAAATTGGCTACCTTTCCCTTTCGGCCGGACCTAGCCAAATTCTAATATGTTTGCCCGACTCGCTCGCTCATCTCTTTTGCTGTTTTTTCACAGCTCCTTATTCTTTATCATTTAGTTCTTACAACAAAGTAATCTCCGTTGCTATATTTTCTCTTAGTTTTCCTTTACAACAGCAGATTCAAGAACAATATCTCTAACTTTCTCTAATAAAAGAGTCTGTCTTACAAGCTCTTTTCCACCATTATCGGTTTCAAACTTTTCTTTATCAGTTTCTGCATAATTATACTGTTTCATATAATCTGCAACTGCTTTATCGTACTCTTCCTGAGATAAATCGATTTTTTCCTGCTCTGAAATCTCAAGAAGAAGATATTTCTGACGTACTTTGAAATTCGCAGCCTTATCCACTTCTTCTTCAAACTGATCCATTGTCATTCCACCAAATGCTGCCTGAATATAAGTCTGTAAATCAAGACCATACTGTGTTGCCGATTGCTCAAAGCTTGCTTTTAACTGATCTTTCACAGAATCAATCTCAACCTGAATATCGCCTGCAAAGGTAGCATTATCAATTGCTGCATTCATGATGTCCATTTGTTTTTGACTTTCTGCATTTGCTTCTTTTGACTTCGTTAAATTAGTTCTGATGAACTCTCTATACTCTTCAACTGTTTTATTACCGTTTTGATCGTTTTTTGCAATAACTTCATCCGTGATTGGTTCTTTTTCACCACTATCGATATAGTTGATTGTAACCGTGAATACCGCTGGTTTACCAGCTAAATCTTGTGCCCCATAGTTCTCTGGGAATGTAAGATTGATATCTACAGTCTCACCAACTTTTTTACCGATAAGACCATCTTCAAAACCTGGAATAAAGGAGTTAGAACCAATGGTTAATGTGGTGTCCGTATCCTTTCCACCCGCAAATTCTTCTCCATCCATCTTACCGGTGTAGTCAATGTTAACAGTATCACCTGATTCTACCACAGATTTATCCTTTACAGGAATCGCTACACCATAATGTTCATTAAAGGTATCAACAGCAGATTGAATTTCTTCTTCTGTTACCTCCACTGGCAACATTGTCACTTCAATCCCTTTGTACTGTCCAAGTGTTACTTCCACATTATTTGCCACTGTGAGTGTTGGTTGTGCTTCCTCTTGTGCACCTTGTGTTGGATCTGGTGTCGCTTCGTCAGTTACGCTAGGTGTTGCTTCGCCAGTTACACTAGGTGTTGCTTCTTCTTTGCCGGAGCCTGAATTCTTATTACCACATGCAGCTAAAGATAACGCTACGCATAAACATGTCCCAAGCAATAATGTTTTTTTTCTCATTCTAAAACCCTCTCTGATTCTTCATAATTTTTTAGTACACAATTGTGCCATAAATGATGTTGATTTATATAAAAGTACCTATGTTTATCAATATAGACAATTCGACTATCTCTTTATACCACAACTAACAAAAAAAATAAAGTCTTTCAGCAAAGTTCATACAAAGTTCACTCTTTTGAAAGACTTTATTTATCCTTACGCCAATCTTAACATTTCCGTATATGCTAATAAAAATGGTCCAACACCTTTTGCATCATCTTTAACAATTGGCTCTGACATATAATATTCATAGGTCCCGTCACGCATATCTTTGCCGCCAAGACCTGCAACGAGGCAGATACCGCCAAGACTCATTTTACCTTCTTCTGTATTGAGGTATCTTTCACAGATTCCATCCATAGCTTTCTTTGCATACTGACGATAACTTTCTGGTAAGAAACCTAGACGAACGCCCTTTAAGATACCATATGCCATAATGGAGCTTCCACTAGTTTCAAGATAATTCTTTTCACGCCCCCCCATATTAACAACCTGATACCACATACCGCTCTCATCCTGGTACTTTAACATGCTTTCAATCAATTCTACAAAGATATTCTTAAGCTTCTCATACTCCTCTTCATATCCAACAGGATCACACTTATCTAATGTATCAAGAAGCGCCATGGTATACCATCCGAGTGCTCTTAACCAAAAGTTTTTCGATAAGCCGGTTTCTTTATCACACCAGAACATCTCACGAGAAGAATCATAAGCATGATAATATAAGCCGGTTTCTTTATCTCTCATTAACTCATATACGTTAAAGAACTGATGGAAGATGTCTTTATAATTCTTTTTGTCATTAAATCTTGTCTCATATTCCATATAGAACGGCTGACCCATATAAAGTCCATCTAGCCATACTTGGTTAGGATAGATCAGTTTATGCCAAAAGTTTCCCTCCTTGGTTCTTGGTTGCTTTTGCACCTGTTCATAAACATGATCGATTGCTTTACGATACTTCTCTTTCCCTGTTAAATCATATAATTCAAATAACGTCTTGCCCGCATTGATATCATCAATATTAAACTTTTCTATATGATA
>JAQXNU010000017.1 GCA_029098165.1 Clostridiales bacterium | reverse complement strand
CAGAAATATCTTGTCCAAAATAGCCAAGTTGCGATTTTCTCATATCCCTTACTTTAGTAATGTTTCTTCTATTAGCATCTGTTTCATATAATACCTTGTAGCAAGATGAAAAACATATTTTCCAACAAGTTTCCTCATCATTATCAATAAGCATTTCTACTTCATCTCCAAAATAAGATGCCTTCAAATCCAATATCTCAGCATCCCAATAATCTGTTCCATCAATTAATTTCTGTATTTCGTTATTCATCCTATTCATCAAATTCCTTTCTAATCATTATAAGGTATATGACCTGATGGGTCTTTAGGTGATACAATATTTCCATTAATATCTAAAGGATTCTTATTTTCATCCATAATATGTATATGGGTATAATTTGTTTTTTTATCTGGCGGGTCTATACGAACTCTATAGTTACCGCTCTCATCCTTGATATGAATTCTGCCGTTATGATTTTGAAAATCCCATCCTTCAGGAATACTATCTTGTAATTCTTTTCTCGTCATATTAGCAATCTCTTCTGGTGTACTCTGTAATTAAGTCTTTTTACCACTCTCACTAGGTATACAATCCTTTGTTGCCCTAGCAAATCCCCCTGTAAATACAGCCACCGTAGTTACAAAAAACTGAAATCCACTATAGACGTCGCTTTTATGCAAGTATTTATTAAATTGATATAATGGACTATCACGATTGAATGCACCAGCAGTCAAAGATGCCACGTCAAATCCAAGCATAGTGAATGCTGTTATACCCGATGCATATGCAATATTACGCATGGTCTTAAAAAATTTTTCCCCTTGGAATAGTGTACCGAGAGTTTTCCCACAGACTTGTCCAAACATACCAAGGGTTCCAAAAGCAGTTCCAAAAAGTACTCCCTGTACTAGCCCTAAAAAAAACCATCAAAGAAAGGTTCTCCTTCTGCAATACTGGATAGTCCTCCCATTATACTACAGAAAATAGCACATTCTAATGCTCCTTTTAAAACTAACGATATAGCAGCTCCCACTGTGAGAAATCCACCAATTACTACAGTTGTTACTACTACAAATACTGCAATCGCTACATATAGAATTTCTTTCCAATGGTCTTTACACCACTCGCAAGCTTTTTTTAGGCCGTTTTTTATCTTTTCACCAAAACTCTTTTCACACTCTGGTTTTAAGTAATAGTACTGTTCGTAGAAATCATCTTTTCGTCTATTTATTAAATCTGCTACGTTGCCATCAATCACATTCGTATCTTCTACAAACTGTTCGATACTATCTTTCACTTGTTCTATGGAAAACATTTTTTCTTCTTGTATGTTGGTAGATGCCTGAATCGTACTAATTACATCATTCAAATCGCAGATATTTTGGTTCACTGCCATTGCCTTTGATTTGAATGCTAATAATTCTGATTTTAAACTACTGACTGATTTTTTCGTTTCATTAAAAAGCCCCGGCATCTGATTTATCTTACTTGAGTATAATGCAATCGTTGCCATATACCTCTACTCCCCTATTCCATATAATCACATGATGACCTTGTTACAACTGTAATATTTCTTTCTCTATTTATGTAATATTTTAGAGTTTTTATTCTTATATTGTAATTATATGTATATAGCAAATCTAAGTCAATATGTATTGTAAATGTTTGTCAACCTATTGTTTTTACGTAAACTATTTGATTGAATCCATAACTCTATCATCTCCATTCACTCATTACTAGCGATACTAGTGTTATACCCTATACAAAGAAGAAAGATGCCACTATATAAGAAGCATCTCCCTCACTATTATTTTCTAATTATTATTCTAAAATCCAGTTTGCAATATCATCAATTACTTTATGATCTACATTGTTTTTATAATCATAATCCGAAGGATCCTTTTCACCAGTCGTTTGCATAAAGAGATGATTCAACCCTTCATACTGTATAAACTGAGCATTTTCATGACCCTTTAAGATATTCTGCCATTCTACAAAATCTTTATCTGCAAAAACTTGAAAATCTGCAGAACCCTGTAAGAATAACATTGGAATTTTTAGATTCTTAACAAGCGTTGGTGTATCGATTTCATTCAGTGACTTCCAATAGTAACCCGTAACATCCAAGATTGGAGTCGCCAAATCCTCCTCTGATAAATTCTTAACCTGATCTACATAAGTCTGTACGGTCTCAAGCATAGATTCCTTATCTTCTTGCGAAATCGTCTCGTCCAAATCTAAGAAATACTTATTCTGATCATATATGATATCTTCAAGATGTCTTGGACTGCCAGCTAATGCGATAATACCTGCAACTTCCGGATGATCGGTTGCAATCTTAGGACTCAGCATACCGCCTAAACTATGACCTAATACAAAGATTCTTGAAGTGTCTAAGACATCCGATTTCTTTGCGAGTTCAATTGCAGAACTTACGTCATCTAAGACTTCATCCGCTATCGTAACTCTCTCCGTAACGCTATCTCCATACTGTTGAAAACGTTTATTGTATCGAATCGTAGCAATTCCTTTTTCCGCTAATCCCTGCGCAATATCACGAAACGGCTTATTGTTATTGGCCCCAATCGTTTCATCCATATCACTTGGTCCACTTCCCTGAACTAAGATTACAACTGGTGGTTTCTCTACATTTTTCGGTATTGTCATGATACCATCTAGAAGATACTCGCCAGAACCTACTTTGATTTCTTCC
>JAQXNU010000016.1 GCA_029098165.1 Clostridiales bacterium | reverse complement strand
TCAATGATGCCCTTAGCAGCACCTTTAATGGCCATGACACCAACTATACCGGTAATGACAACACATACTAGCGCTATTCGAAATAGATTAATTCTAATCTTAGAATTTAATCTTTTCGCTGTGGATTTTATTTCGTGCTGTTTCTTACCAACACCTTTTCTACCATAATCCATAGTTAACCTCCTAAACGTTAGTAAATACTTATATAGCTAGTATTGACAGTTAGGCTAGTATTATATCAAAGTTGTATCTATTATGCAAATATAATAAAAATCCCCAGTATAATTACTAAAATAACAGAACCTCGCCATCTAAGTTAGCATAGGAGACGTCTTCGAGTTCTTCCATCAGCGCTTTTCCGTTTGTAGCCTCTTGAATCTTTTTTGTAACAGATCCAAGTAATTCCGGAGGAACTAAAAGAACAATCGTTACAATATCCGTAAATTCCGTAGATAATGTGGTTAACTCTAAGGTTCCAGCAATATATTGAATTTTTCCAAGGCCAGTATAGTCAGTTGTGATCTTAAGTTGTTTTCCAAAGTGTTTTTCAAGAATGGTACAGTGAGCTAATCCTTCTTTGGTTGCAGCCTGGTAAGCACGTACGAGACCACCCGTTCCAAGCAGGGTACCTCCAAAATAACGTGTGACAACAACCACAACATTGTGAATGCCTTCATTGATCAATACATCCAATATGGGACGACCAGCAGTTTTGCTTGGTTCACCGTCATCGCTACAGCGTTCTAACTCATTTTTGGGTCCAAGGACATAAGCGGAGCAGTTATGTCTGGCATCCCAATACTTTTTCTTCATTTGTTCAATAAATGCTAGTGCATCTTCTTCAGAAGCAATCGGAAGTACAGTTGCGATGAATCTTGATTTCTTTTCTACGATTTCACCAGATCCGCCAGCATAGACAATTTTATAGGAACCGTGCATTCGTTTATGAATTCCTTTCTATGAATTATTTAGCAACGTTTGCTTTCTTGACAAACGTGTATGGTTCTATTAAGATGAAGCTTAATAAAGCCTAATAAAACTTATAGTTAAAGCTCGTAGAGTTTATTATATCAATCGAAGAAAAAAAGCGCAATAGAAGGGAATTGATACTCATGAATGAAAAGAATAAATACATAAAGTGGTTATTGTGGCTTCCATCTGTCATCATGATGATAATTATTTATGTGTTTTCTGCAAAACCAGCGGAAATCTCTGCCGCAACAAGTTCACCGATTGCAGATATGATTCTTCGGGTATGGGAAGCTATTTTTGGTAATATTGATATCTTAAGACGTCCGAGCGTCTTAGATACGATGGATTTCATCGTTCGGAAAGCTGCTCATATAACAGAATATGCAATTTTAGCAATTTGTATCAATCTTGGATTACTCAACTATCAGATGAAAGAGAAGAAAAGATTCTTTATTGCATTGATCGTTTCTATTCTATATGCATCAACTGATGAGTATCATCAGACATTCGTCGAAGGAAGAAGTGGCTCCATAAGGGATGTCGGAATTGATTCGATTGGAGTTTTGATTGGGTGTTTCAGCTTTTTATTGATTGTACGATGTATTCGAAAGAAAAGAAAAAAGATTGCAAATAATTCTAATTAGCAATCCTTTTGATAACATTTAAATAAAACGATTTTGTTCTGGTGCATATTGATAATCAATGCTGGAGAGTTTTAAGATAAGTTCCTCTCGATCGATTGATAAGCTAGAACAGAGGTCATCCAATGTTTTATAATGATCTCTTAACTGTGTGTTGACATAGCTTAATAACATGACTGGATCATTTGGTAGCATAGTAAATCCCCCTTTTGTGGATATGTAATGTGCGTTGTGAATGATTTGTTACAAATTCAAGTACCAATGTGGAAGTTTAGCATAAAAAATAGAGGATTTCAAGGTGGTTTGGAGGTTTTTTCATGGATTTGTTTGAATATATGAGAGAGAATACAATGGAGAAAGAGTCTCCATTGGCATCTAGGCTTCGTCCTACAAAACTTTCTGAAGTAGTTGGGCAGAGCCATATCATCGGGGAGGACAAACTGTTGTATCGTGCGATTCAGGCAGATAAGCTAGGATCAGTTATCTTTTATGGCCCTCCTGGAACTGGAAAGACAACATTAGCGAAAGTGATCGCCAATACAACAAGTGCCGAGTTTAAGCAGATCAATGCAACAAGTGCCGGAAAAAAAGACATGGAAGATGTCATTAACGAAGCAAAACAGAATGTCGGAATGTATGGGAAGAAGACAATTCTGTTTGTCGATGAGATTCATCGCTTTAATAAATCACAGCAAGATTATCTGTTGCCATTCGTAGAAGATGGAACAATCATATTGATCGGTGCGACAACGGAAAATCCTTACTTTGAGGTAAATGGGGCTTTGATCTCACGCTCAATTGTGTTTGAATTAAAACCGTTATCCAAGAATGATATCAAACAGCTCATTATAAGGGCAGTGACAGATAAAGAGAAAGGCCTTGGTTCCTATAAAGCAAGTATTGATGAGGATGCATTGGATTTTTTGTCTGACATGGCGAATGGAGATGCACGTTCTGCATTAAATGCAATTGAGCTTGGTGTATTAACAACAAAACGAAGTGAGGACGGAATCATTCATATTACTTTAGATGTGGCTTCGGAATGTATTCAACGACGTGTCTTGAAATATGACAAAACAGGCGATAATCATTATGATACAATTTCTGCATTTATTAAAAGCATGCGTGGCTCAGATCCTGATGCTACAGTATACTATCTTGCAAAGATGTTGTATGCAGGAGAACAGGTATCATTTATTGCTCGCAGAATCATGATCTGTGCAGCAGAGGATGTGTCGAATGCAGATCCCAATGCACTTGTAGTTGCAACTGCAGCGGCACAGGCCGTAGAGCGAATTGGTATGCCAGAAGCAAGGATTATATTAGCACAGGCTGCAACGTATGTAGCCTGTGCTCCTAAAAGTAATTCAGCCATCTGTGCCATTGATGCAGCAATGCAGGTTGTTGAGCGTCAAATCAGTGCAGGTGTTCCGATTCATCTTCAGGATGCTCATTATAAAGGTGCAGCAAAATTAGGACATGGAGAAGGATATCAGTATGCGCATGCATTTGAGAATCATTATGTCGAACAGCAGTACCTTCCAGACGAATTGGTTGGTACAAAATTTTATGAAATGGGCGATCTTGGTTATGAAAAGAGTATGAAAGATTGGATGAAGTTTTTGAAAGAGAACAAGTAATCAATGGTTATAAGTTGTAAAGAATATGAATCCATGATATTCTTGCTACAATAAAGAAAGATAGTGGGGAATAGAAATGAAAAAAGGAAAAGTTAGGCAAGTGTTTGCGATTCTAGGAATTGTAATTTTATTGGGATTATATGTAGCTACTCTAATTACAGCAATCATGGCAAAACCTTATGCACATCAGATGTTTATTGTCAGTGTATTCTGTTCTTTTGTCATACCGGTCATTCTTTATGGATTTATCTTAATGGGAAAAGCATTTGGTCGCAAAGAGAAGAATGGTATGAGTTTAGGTGAATTCCGACGCATGAAAAAAAAGATGAGTAAAATGCCAGAAGAAGAGTTGGAATCTGAGGATCAAGCACAGGCGGATATTGTTGAAAAAAAAACTAAGAATAAGTAATTATATTTCATGTAGAAACTGATGGTTTCCTAGGGAAATATATTGACTTTAGGCAGTATTTACGATATATTAATAGTCGGATTGTGTATGTAAAAAGAACAGAAAAAAGAGCTCGAAACCCCTACTTGAAGGGTCTCGAGCAAAAAAAGGGGAGGATAAGTATTTAATTCTTCTTTTGTAGGGTTGCTTTTCATTGGAGGGGGAATCCAACTGTTGAAAGAGCATACGCTTATCTAATTATTCTTAGCAAGGATTCTTATGGGATAAGAACTTGCGATTTGCTTTTAGGTAGGCTGTTAGATACCTAAAGACAAATGAATTATTAGACTAATCATAGTATTGACGTATAAAAAATTTTTATACACACAATAATTACTAATAAAACAAGATTTGAGAGGATGAAAGAACATGAGTTTATTACAAGAGTGGAGAGATGTTGCTTACGCTGAGGATATGGATCAGAAAACTGGACAGATTTTTTGGGGTAATTACTTTACAATAGAAAAAGGTATTTACGAGCAGTTACTTTCTAACCCAGATGAGGTTGTTACTGGAACTGTAGAAGAACTTGCAAAGAAATACAATACTACTTTACAGATCATGGTTGGTTTCTTAGATGGTATCAACGATAGCTTAGTAACACCAAATCCTATCGAAGAAATGACAGCAGACACTGTTGTATCCTTAAATTTTGATAATGAAAAATTGTACTACAACATGGTAGAAGCTAGTGCAGACTGGTTATACAATTTACCAATGTGGAACGATATCTTAACAGAAGCAAGAAGAAAAGAATTATATCTCGCTCAGAAAAAATCTGGTACTATAGTAAAAGAAAAGAAAGTCGGAAGAAATGAGCCATGTCCATGTGGAAGTGGTAAGAAATATAAATTCTGCTGCGGTAAGAATGCTTAATAGATGAAAAAAATGGTGCTGTGAAAAAACAGCAAAAAGAGCAACGAGGTAAAAGTCGGGGAATCATATTCGAATTTGGCTAAGTCCGTCCGAAAGGGGAAGGCAGCCAAATTCAAATATGATTCTCCGACTTTTGCGTTACTATCTTTTGCAGTTTTTTCACAGCCCCTTTTTGGGGTGTACAATCCCTGTCTCTTGGAAGTAGGTATTTTGATACTGCTTGGGCGTCTGACCAACTCTTTTCTTGAATACATGGATAAAGTAACTTTGGTTTGGAAAACATAGAATGGTTGCAATCTGAGAAGGCTGGTAATCCGAGTATTTTAACATGTTCTTAGCAGTTTCAATCTTTCTCATCTGGATGTATTCTGTAGTGCTAACCCCCATCTCCTCTTTGAACAGGTGGGAAAGGTAGCTCTCATTTAAACCGGTATATGCAGCAAGATCGGAAATTCGGATTCTAGTGTGCAGATTGTCATAAATATAATCTACACACTTTACGATATGTTTCGATATAATCTGATGTTTATTTAGATTTTTCATACGTTGTGTATAGTCCAAACATAACCTCGTATGAAGAGCTGAGATTTCTTTCATAGAAGTGCAGACATCAGCTTTCATTATGTAAAGGTCACTTAAGCTATATGCTGTTTCATGTTCCATACCGCCTTCAATACAGTATCTTGCAATTAAGGCAGCAGTGATTACAAAATGATATTTGATACTTTGCAGGGGATCCTCCGATAGATTACCAAGTCCGCTTTTATTCGCTAGTTCCGTCTTACATAGTTTTAATACGGTGTTCACCTCTCCATTTTTTACAGCACTGTAAAAATTGAATTCTGGATTGATCGGTGCGTGAAATTCATTATTCTCACGCATTACAAATTCTTTATAACTTAATTCTTTCTCTGTATTCATATATTCACTCCTAAACCTAATAATAAAACAAGGAACGATAAGGAATAATCTGCCTTTTTATAGATTATAAGATAATATCATTATTGTAACAAAAAAACAATGAAAATGATATACATAAAAAAGCCCGATTGATATGATAGTAGCAAATAATTTGTTTGTGAGGTATAGGAATGAAGAAGTTTATTGGATATCAGAGAGGAATTAATTTAGGTGGATGGTTATCTCAATGTGAACATACGACAGAGCATTATGAGACATTTATAGTAGAAGAAGATATTAAACAGATTGCAAGTTGGGGATTAGATCATGTGCGTCTTCCAATCGATTACGAACTGGTACGCTCAATTGAGGATGATAGTTTTAAAGAAGATGGATTTAAATATATCAACCGATGTTTGGACTGGTGCGAAAAGTACTATTTAAATATGATCTTAGATTTACATAAGACGGCAGGTTATTCCTTTGATGAAAAAGAAAATGATTTCTTTCACAGCGAAATACTGCAGGATAAGTTCTATTCCTTATGGGATGAATTATCCAAAAGATATGGGAAATATTCGAACCGTTTATGTTTTGAACTCTTAAATGAAGTCGTGGATGAAAAGTTAGTAAGCATATGGAATCGTATTATTCGAAATACAATGAAGATCATTCGAATGAATGCTCCGATTACCAAAGTGCTGGTTGGTGGAGTAAGGAATAATAGTGTCTTTTGGACTGCCCATCTGGAGAACCCGTATGATCAGAATATGGTGTATACGTTCCATTTCTATGAGCCTTTGATCTTTACTCATCAAGCAGCTTATTGGGTAGATAAGATGACTCCAGATTTTTCAACAGAATATCCGAGTGATAGAGAAACCTACCTCAAGGAAACGAAACAGTACCTTCCACCAGAGCATCTTGAGCTTTATGATTTAGTCGACACCACAAAGATAGATAGAACTTTTATTGAGAAAGCATTTACAGATGCTGTCTTGATTGCAGAACAAAGAGGAGTTCCAATTTATTGTGGGGAATATGGAGTAATCGACAGAGCATCGTTAGAATCTACACTAAATTGGTATACCGAGATGAACTATGTATTTGAGAAAATGCAGATTGCAAGAGCTGCGTGGACTTACAAAGGAAAAGATTTTGGTATCACAGATGAACATTATGCTCCGATTAGAGAAAAACTGATTCAATTATTATAATAAATGTCTTATGCTGATGAAAAAGGAGCTGTGAAAAACCAGCTCCTTTTTATCATTTTATTTCTTTAATTGTTGTTTGTACATTAAGTAAGCAGTAAAATCTTGAAGTTCTTTTACGCTTTCCGGACTAAGCTGTTGATACATACTAAAGAAATCAACGATATCTTTGTCTAGTACTTCTCCACCAACTGGAAGATATGCATCCGAAATGCCAAGTAAATAATCGCAGGATACATCAAAATATTTGGAGAGTGCAACTAGTTTATCAAAAGATGGTTCATTCCTTCGTGATTCATAGTTTGATACAGCTGTTGGTTTTAAACCAAGAATATCAGCTAATTCACTCTGTGTTAGTTTATGTTTTTGTCGTAACTGTTTCAGTCGTATGTTAAAATTCATATGTACCTCCTACTGTTATACTTCCCAAATATATAAAAGTAAAACTTTTACGCTCCCCTAGCGAAATATTTTCACTTTGTAATGACTTTAGTGTGCTAAAGCTAATTAATATTCATTATAACAAATAATGGCAAAAAGTCAACTGCATTTACATTGAATTGACAAACTTAGTTAGGTGAATTATATTACTAGATATAGGAAAAAATTAGTGGTGGAATTTTCGTTGTTATTAAAATTAGAGGTACTAGAATGAATGAAAATCAGCAAATCAGCAAAGACCTTTTACTGGATATATTAAATCAATGTACAGATGAGGTATATGTGTTCAAGCCGGATGGAAGTTTAATATTTGTTAATGAGGCAACGAATCAAGAAAATGGTTGTATGGAGGAACTGGAAACTCGAAACATACTAGATATCTTTCCGAAACTTCTTGGTGTGAGCCATCATGAGATTACCTTGCTCAATCATTCACAAGATGAGATACGAGAGGCATTTGCTTATCGAAAAAATCAGACTTGTTATCCTGTTCATGTAAAATTTAACTGGACGACCATTCAAGAGGAGAGATATGGGATCATAACTGCTTCCAATATTACAGAGTTAAAGGTTGCAAGAAAAAGAGAAAAGATATTTCAACAGGAGTTAGAGGATGCAAAGAGCATCAAGAATATGTTCATTGCAAATGTTACCCATGAGCTTCGTACTCCGGTCAATGGAATGAAGGGGCTTGCAGACCTGCTGATTGATACGGAATTATCACCAAAACAGCGAGAAAACGTAAATATCATTCGACGATGTTGTGATACGATGTCAAATCTGATCAATCAGATTCTGGATTTTACAAAAGCAGATGCCGGGAAGTTGGAATTAGAGAGTGCAGAGTTTGACTTTCAGCAATTTATGAAGAATACAATTGCAGTACATATGCCAATGTTAAATAAAAAAGGACTAACGCTTCAAGTCAACGTAGGGGAGAATGTACCGCATACAATCATCGGTGATGAATTAAGATTGGGTCAAGTCTTAAATAATCTGATTTCAAATGCTGTAAAGTTTACTTCTGTCGGACGAATTGTTGTGGAAGTCGTAAACACGTTCGAGGATGAGAAACAGCTGGAATTATTTTTTATGGTTATGGATAGTGGAATTGGAATTGCAAAAGAAGAGATGGATAAACTGTTTCATAGCTTCTCGCAGGTAGATGGTTCAATTACAAGACAATATGGAGGGACAGGATTAGGTTTATCAATCAGTAAGAAACTAGTTGAGTTAATGAACGGTTCCATTTATGTAGATAGTGAAAAGGGAAAGGGTAGTACCTTCTCCTTTTCCGCACGTTTTCCAAAGAAGCTTGGTGAGGTGGCTAAGATGCCATCAAATCCGCCGATTACCGTGGAACAGACTCAAGAACAACATAAGTCGATACGTTTACAATTAGGAGAGACAGCTCCAACTTCTGAAGAGGAAACATTTGATCTTAAGACGTTATCTGATTATGAAGAAAAACTGGTAGTTTGTCTTGAACTTGAGATATGGGATAAAGCAGAGGATTATGCATCTTCGATACATAAACTGATACCAGAGGACATGGAAGGAATAAGAAAACAGGCATTACGATTATTATTAGCAGTAAGGAAAGAAAATCTAGAATTATCAATACAGCAGCTGGAAGCTTTAAAAATAATGATATCTTAGAAAGGCAAAGGATAGATGTTAGATATACTGGAAAATAATATTCAAAAATCCAATATTTTAATCGTGGATGATGTTGTTCCTAATCTTGTAGTGTTAACAGATATAATCCGCGAGGCAGGCTATACGGCACGACCAGTAACAAGCGTAAAGCAGGCAATGGAGGCCATACTTGTACTTGAACCTCAACTAATTCTATTAGACATCTCTATGCCAGATATGGACGGATTTGAGTGGTGCGAGATTCTAAAAAAAGATCCAAAGACGAGGGATATTCCAATCATATTTATTTCTGCGTTAAATTCTACTAAGGATAAGATTCATGGATTTCAGCTTGGAGCAGTAGACTTTATCAGTAAGCCATTTGAGGTAGAAGAAGTAACGCTTCGAGTGAATACTCATTTAAAGATTCACACAATGCAGCAAGAATTGGAGCTCTATAATCAGAAATTACAAAAACTTGTGAATGAGCAGGTAAATAAAATTATTAAAGAGCAAAAGAACTTAATCTATGCAATGGCACGGATTTCAGAAGCAAAGGATAATGTACAGACAAATCATATCGAGAATATTGCTAAGAATAGTAAACTAGTCGCTTTATGTCTATTAATGACATCTACCTATGAGAATATCGTAAATAATGACTTTGTGGATACCATAGAATTGGCGGCGCCACTTCATGATATAGGAAAAATAGCACTACCGGATATTATCATACAGAAAAAAGGGAATCTTACGCAAGAAGAAGAAAAGATATTTCAGCAGCATGCAGTTTTAGGGGCGAAGACGTTATCGGAAGCATACGAACATAATGAGTTTAATGAGTTTTTGCGAATGGCCATTGAGATTGCCCATTATCACCATGAGAGATGGGATGGAATGGGATATCCGGAGGGGTTAAAAGCGGAAGAAATACCAATTGCGGCAAGAATTGTTACAATTGTATGCGCTTATGACCGTTGGATGATGAAAGAAAAGTTAACAGAAAGTTCACTGGCTGTCTGCAGAGAAAACGTAATTAAGCGGATCAATGACGAATCGGGAAAGCGATTTGATCCAAAACTAGTAGAGATGATTACAAAGATTCAGCGACAACTTAAGGATTGATTGGAGATTTATTGTGAAAAAGAAAGAATTTTATGTTGACTATAAAAAGAGTAGAAGAAGAAAATTTTATAGCCGTAAAGATTCAATGAAAGGTTCTTCTAAAAAAGCAATAGCATTTTTGATACTTTTACTGGCCACTGTAATTGGAACGGGAACGACATTATTAGTTCTATACAATGAGGAAAAACAAGGAGAGTCAAAGAAAATAACACAGAATCCTTTTGAGAATGGACCAATGGATGAAGTTGTTAGGAAGGATGTAACTGGACCTTATGGAATGTGGACGGCACAGAGTGAAAATGAGGAGATTGTAACACCAGTTGAGGAGGTAGAAGCAAAGGATGTTTTTATGCCTGACTTTGTGGATTCTCGTAAGCCGGTCCAAGTAAAAGGTATTTATTTGACTGCTACGAAAGCAAACAATAACATTGACGATTTAATCGAACTGGTGGATCAGACAGAACTTAATACAATGGTCATCGATATTAAAGATGATAATGGTTATATAACCTATCAAATGAACAATGCGACAGCAAAAGAGATTCATGCGACAAGTTCGACCATTCAGGATCTACCCGCATTAATAAAAAAATTGAAGGAAAAGAATATCTATTTGATTGCCCGGATAGTAACATTTAAGGATCCGGTTTTAGCTGAAGCAAAACCAGAGTTGGCATTATGGAACAAAGATGGTACAATATTCCGAGATAAGGATAAGTTAGCATGGGTCAATCCATATAAACATGAAGTATGGGACTATTTAGTTTCAGTTGCAAGCGAATGTGCAACCGTTGGATTTGACGAGGTTAACTTTGATTATATCCGTTTCTCCACGGATAGTGGCATGAGCAATGTGGATTTTGGGGAAGAAGCTAAGACAAAGACAAAGATTGAAACTGTAACTGAATTTGTAAAATATGCGTGTGAGAAATTAAAACCAAAAGGAATTTTTGTATCAGCAGATGTATATGGCGCTATCATCAGCAGTGCAGTGGATGCCAAAATTGTCGGTCAGAGCTATGTTGAAATGTCCAAATATCTTGACTACATCTGTCCTATGATTTATCCTTCTCACTACGGAGACGGTTATTATGGGATCGACTATCCTGATACAAAGCCATATGAACTAATTATGGGGGCATTGGCGTCTTCAGCCGAGGCACTAAATCAGATTGAAGAAGGTCAACATCGTGCCATAGTCAGACCATGGTTGCAAGACTTTACTGCTACATGGGTCAAACATCATATAACATATGGACCAGCACAGGTACGTGAGCAAATTGAGGCTGTATATGATTCCAATTATACGCAGTGGTTATTGTGGAATGGTGTTATGAATTATACGAGAGGTGCATTATATACGGAAGAGGAGGCTGTAATAAAATATAATAGCCGTCCAACTCCAACCTCAACTCCAACCCCAACGCCAGAGCCTTTGCCAACCCGTACTCCAAATGCAGGGCAATTTTATGACTCACCATGGAAGCAAGATAAGAATTAATTTCATGAGATATGCAAGATACGAATGCAATAAGGGTATTAATTAGTGTGCATACTTGAAGGAGGCTGTGTAATTGACGGAGGAAGATATTGTGTCCTTAGTTTTGAAAAAAAATGAACTTGGACTAACAATAATAGCGGAAAAGTACGAAAAACTGCTTGTATATATCGCTGCCCAGATATTAGGAAATCGTACAAGAGACATCGAGGAATGTGTCAATGATACTTACCTCAAGTTCTGGAAGAATGCAAGTAATTATGATTATACACGTGCATCCATTCCAACGTACTTAAAAGTAATTGTACGAAACACAGCGATTAATCGATTAAGGGATCTCAAGCGGCATGAGGATAAAACACATGCGGAAGATGTGTTTACACTAGAATCAGAAATCTCAGATTCTACTCAGAACATTGAAAATCAGTTGGTTCGAAAAGAGAATATGAACCGATTAAATAGAGTGATCAGCAATCTCCCAGAAAAAGACAGGGAGTTAATGATACGTAAATATTTTTATCTACAGTCCTCCAAAATCATTGCAAATGCAATGAAAATGTCAGTGACTGCAGTGGATTCTAGATTATCACGTCTAAGAACAAAAGTAAGAAATGAATTTAATGCACAATCATAGGAAGGAGGAGATTTGTATGACGGAGCAGATGTTAGTTGATTTGATGGGCGGATTGGATATTTCACTTTTAGAAAATCAATACATTGAGAATGATCTATTGCAGCAAAAGCAGAAGGCAAAAAGACATTTATTCAGTCGTAAAAGAGCTTTGCGGAGAGGCAGAAAATTCGAGATGGCAGATTCCCTTCGAACCACAATTAATGAACAGCGTGAACTGATTGACAATGTGATTGCAAATCCAATGGAAGATGAAAGCATTGTTGAGAAGATTGATATGAAGGTCAATTCTGTAAAGAAAAAAGTAAACAAAGCAGTTACCATCATATCTGGAATTGTAGCAATGATTGTAGTTACTGTTAGTGTGATCGGTGTTTTAATCAAGAAAAAAAGTATGGCAAAGCTTATGGAAAAAAGAGCGCAGTCAGCTTGTAAGTTAGTAAATGGATAAAAATACGATTGTAGTTAGAATAGGACGAGTCAATCGTCCTTTCTTTTATGGAGGTTAGAATTGAGCAAGAAAGCATTTATTTTTCCAGGACAAGGTGCCCAGTATGTAGGAATGGGACGAGATTTTTATGAGCAGTTTGAGGAGAGTAGACAAGTCTTTGATAAGGCAAATGAAATTTTAGGACTTGACATTAAATCAATTATATTTGAGGAAAATGAAAAAATAAATATTACGGAATATACGCAGGCAGCAATGATCACAACAATTGCAGCCATGCTTGCACATATCAATACCTTAGGGATCAAACCTGACGTATGCGCTGGATTAAGTCTTGGTGAGTATGCCGCTTTAATCGAGAGTAAAGTTCTTTCGGCGGAAGATGCAATCAGAATCGTAAGACAGCGAGGAATCTTTATGCAAGAGGCAGTACCACAGGGATTGGGTTCGATGGCAGCTGTGCTTGGCATGGATAATGGGGTAGTAGAGAAGATTTGTGAAGAAACAAGTGGTATTGTAACAGTTGCAAATTATAACTGTCCAGGACAGGTCGTAATCTCAGGAGAAGCAGATGCCGTGGAACGTGCTGGGAAAAGTTTGATCGAAGCTGGAGCAAAAAGAATCGTTCCATTAAAGGTAAGCGGACCATTTCATTCTAAGATGCTAGTTAACGCTGGAGAAAAACTAAAAGAGGAACTTATGAAAATCTCAATTCATGAGCCACAGGTTCCATATGTATCCAATGCAACAGCAGAATATGTTATATATGAAAAGGACATTCTTTCACTTTTGACTGAACAGGTATCTTCTTCTGTACGTTGGCAGCAAAGTGTTGAAGCAATGATCGCAGATGGCGTGGATACATTTATCGAGATAGGACCAGGAAAGACACTATCTTCTTTTATTAAAAAGATTGATCGAAGTAAAAAAGTAATAAATATTGATAAAGTGGAAGACTTAGAGAAGTTAAGAGAAGTTTAGAAGGGAGCATTCTATGTTAAAAGATAAAGTAGTGATTATTACAGGGGCAAGCCGTGGAATCGGTAGTGAGACAGCAAAGATTCTTGCAGGTTATGGAGCAAAAGTCATCGTTAATTACTGTGGCTCTAAGGAAAAGGCAGAAAGTGTAGTAACACAGATTACTGCCAATGGAGGAACTGCAGTTGTATATAAAGCGAATGTTGCGAATGCTGAAGAGGTAGAGGTGATGTTTGCAGACGTAATGAAAGAGTTTGGCAGAGTGGATGTTTTGGTTAACAATGCAGGAATCACAAGGGACAATCTAATCTTGAAGATGTCAGAAGAAGAATTTACGTCAGTTATTGATACTAATCTTGGAGGTGTATTCCACTGCTGTAAACAGGCAAGTAAGATCATGTTAAAGCAGAAAAGTGGACGTATCATCAATATCTCATCAGTTGTTGGGTTGATCGGTAATGCAGGACAAGCAAATTACTGTGCTGCTAAAGCTGGAATCGTTGGTATGACGAAAGCACTTGCAAGAGAGTTAGGTTCACGTGGAATCACTGTGAATGCAGTAGCACCAGGATTTATTCAGACAGAGATGACAGATGTATTGTCTGATAAAGTAAAAGAGATGGTTCTTTCTCAGGTCCCATTAAAGAAACTTGGTGTAACAAAAGATATTGCAGAAGCGGTTGCATTCCTTGCATCAGAAAACGCTGCATATATTACCGGTCAGGTATTACAGGTAGATGGCGGAATGGGAATGTAAGAAAGGTGGAATAAGATGAAGAGAGTTGTAGTAACTGGAATGGGTGCAATCACTCCAATCGGCAATAGTGTAGACGAATTTTGGTCAGGAATTAAACAAGGTAAAGTTGGAATCGGTCCAATCACTTATTTTGATACAGAGGAATATAAGGTTAAGGTTGCTGCTGAAGTGAAAGACTTTAAGGCAGCAGATTACATGGATGCGAAAGCAGCAAGAAGAATGGAACGATTTAGCCAGTTCGCTGTTGCTGCAGCAGGTGAAGCAATTAAGCAAAGTGGAATTGATCTTGAAAAAGAAGATACTACAAGAATTGGTGTATCCATTGGTTCTGGTATTGGTAGTTTGGATATTATTGAGAAAGAGTTTGTTAAACTTTTGGATAAAGGGCCGAAGAGAACAAATCCATTATTTGTTCCTTTAATGATCAGTAATATGGCAGCAGGCAATGTATCAATTGCATATGGTCTTCGTGGTAAGAACATTAACGTAGTAACTGCCTGTGCAACCGGAACGAATTCCATCGGGGAAGCATATCGTGCGATCCAGTGCAATGATGCGGATGTGATGATCTGTGGTGGTACAGAAGCCTGCGTTAACAAGATGGCGATTGCTGGATTTAGTGCGTTGACTGCTTTATCGACAGAATCGGATCCATTGAAAGCATCTATCCCATTTGATAAAAATCGTAGCGGCTTTGTTCTTGGAGAAGGCGCTGGTATTGTGGTGTTAGAATCCTATGAACATGCGGTTGCTCGTGGAGCGAATATCTTAGCAGAGATCGCAGGCTACGGAGCTACTGGGGATGCTTATCATATCACTTCTCCTGCAGAAGACGGTGATGGAGCTAGACGAGCAATGCTGTTAGCAATTAAGGAAGCTGGTTTGGAACCAAAAGATGTTGACTATATTAATGCACATGGTACAGCAACTCATGCAAATGATCTTTATGAGACGATTGCAATCAAAAATGCATTTGGCAATCATGCATATGATGTAAGTATTAATTCAACTAAATCCATGGTCGGTCATTTACTAGGTGCAGCAGGCGGAGTTGAATTTATCACTTGTGTTAAATCAATAATGGAAGATTACATTCATGCAACTGTCGGATATGAAACACCAGATGAAGAGTGTGATCTTGATTATACTAAAGTAGCTAGAACAGATAAAAAGGTTAATGTTGCAATCAGTAATTCGTTGGGTTTTGGTGGACATAATGCCACTTTATTAGTTAAGAAGTTTGTTCAATAGGAGGATCTAAAATGGATATCAAAGATATTATTACATTGATCCAGACTGTATCAGATTCAAAATTATCGTCCTTCGAATATCAAGAGGGAGATACTCGATTAGCATTCCAGATTGAACGTGAAACGGCAGTTAATCCTGCGAAAACAGTGGTAATGGAAGAAATCGATCAAAATACGGTAAAGGCAGATACAGAAGAGTCTACAGAATGTAATTATATTACGTCTCCAATGGTTGGAACCTTTTATTGTTCCGCGACAGAAGATGGGAAACCATTTATTGAGGTGGGAGATGTGATTAACAAGGGTCAGGTCATTGGTATCGTAGAAGCGATGAAGTTAATGAATGAAATAGAATCACCTTACAGCGGAGTTGTCGAAGAGATACTAGTAGCTAATCGTGAAATGGTTGGTTATGATCAGATACTTGTACGTGTTCGGCCTTAACTAAACGAAAAGGAGAAAACATCATGTTGACAAGTAAAGAGATTATGGAGATAATACCACATCGTAGTCCATTTTTATTGGTGGATCAGATTCTTGAAATAGAACCAGGAATCCGTGCGATAGGAAAAAAATGTGTAAGCTATAATGAACCTTTTTTTGCCGGTCATTTTCCAAATGAGCCAGTAATGCCGGGAGTGTTAGTGATTGAAGCATTAGCACAGGTCGGTTCTGTAGTTATCTTAGCGAAGGAAGAAAATAGAGGAAAAAATGCTTATTTTGGTGGAATTCAAAATGCAAGATTTCGTAATAAGGTAATACCTGGGGATGTATTGACATTAGAAGTACAAGTGAAAAAGAGTAAAGGACCAGTTGGTGTAGCATCTGCAAAAGCTTATGATGGAAATAAGGTTTTTGCAGAAGGTGAGATTACATTCGTTGTTTCTTAGGAGAGCGCATATGTTTAAAAAACTTTTAATTGCTAATCGTGGTGAAATTGCAGTAAGAATTATACGTGCCTGTCGTGAGATGGGAATTGAGACCGTTGCAGTTTATTCCACAGCGGATAAGGACTGTTTGCATGCTCAGCTGGCAGATGAAGCGGTATGCATCGGACCAGCTCCACCCAAGGATAGCTATTTGAGAATGGAACGCTTGTTGAGTGCAACATTGGCATCGGGTGCAGAAGCAATTCATCCTGGATTTGGTTTCTTATCAGAAAACAGCAAATTTGCAGAGTTATGCGCAAAGTGTAATATTGCATATATTGGACCAGATAGTAATGTAATCGAAAGAATGGGAAATAAGTCGGAGGCGCGTAATACGATGATGGCTGCGGGGGTACCGGTTGTTCCAGGCACGAAAGAACCAGTATACGATGCAACTAAGGCACAGGCAATTGCCGATGAAATTGGTTATCCGGTTATGATCAAGGCCAGTGCTGGTGGTGGTGGTAAAGGCATGAGAATTGCACATGATTCCGTGGAATTTATACCGTTATTTCATACGGCTCAACAGGAATCCAAACATGCATTTGCCGATGATACCATGTACATTGAGAAATATATTGAAGGTGCAAGACACATAGAGTTTCAAATATTAGCAGATCAGTATGGCAATGTAGTACATCTTGGAGAACGTGACTGTTCCATTCAACGTCGACATCAGAAAATGATAGAAGAAGCACCTTGTAGTATGATTTCAGATGAATTAAGAAAAGAGATGGGTGAAGTGGCTGTTAGAGCAGCAAAAGCTGCTGGATATACCAATGCAGGCACGATAGAGTTTCTTTTGGATAAAAACCAGAACTATTATTTTATCGAGATGAATACAAGAATTCAGGTTGAGCATGGAATTACTGAGATGGTGACAGGGATTGATTTAATCAAAGAACAACTAAAGATTGCGGCAGGAGAGCCTCTAGGGTTTACTCAAGAGGATATTAAGATTAATGGTCATGCAATCGAATGCAGAATCAATGCTGAAAATCCTGAACATAATTTTATACCTTCACCAGGAAAAGTAAATGCATTACATTTCCCAGGCGGTTTTGGAGTACGAATTGATACCTTACTGTATCAGGGGTATACGATTCCACCATCTTATGACTCATTAGCAGCTAAAGTAATTACACATGCAACGACAAGAGATGAGGCTATCCATAAGATGTTAGGCGCACTTGGGGAAACCATTATTGATGGAATTGATACGAACATAGACTTTCTTTTTGATTTAATGAATGAGGAGGAATATCTGGATGGGGATATTACGACTGACTTTGTTGAGAAAGTTTTAGATAGAAAGAAAAGAATGTCTTAAGTTAAGGCAGGAAGGTTTAGAGGTTTGATTCGATGAGCATGTTTAAAAAGACAGGAAATAGTGCAATCAAGGATATCAAGCGCAATGAAAAAGTAAAAGAAATAATGAATGAACCACAGGTCCCTGATGGATTATTCCAAAAGTGTGAAAAATGTGGTGAAATTATATATGCAGAAGATATTATTACAAATTATTATATTTGCCCAAGCTGCAACAATTATTTTCGAATTGCACCAAGAAGCCGTTTGAGTATGGTGCTTGATAAAAATAGTTTTGTTGAGATGAATATGGGGCTACCGGTAAGTGATCCTTTGCAGTTTCCAGGATATGAAGCTAAATTGGAGCATATGAAGATTTTGACGAATTTAGATGAAGCAGTCATTACCGGGGTAGGAAAGATTAATGGAGAGGCTGTTGCAATTGGTGTCATGGCGTCTACTTTCTTAATGGGAAGTATGGGTGAAGTCGTTGGCGAGAAGTTAACCCGATTGATCGAGCATGCAACGGATGAAAAGCTTCCACTTGTGATTTTTTGCTGTTCTGGTGGTGCACGTATGCAGGAAGGAATTGTATCGTTAATGCAGATGGCAAAAACAAGTGCCGCTCTTAAGAGACATTCGGATGCAGGAATGATCTATATCTCAGTGCTTACGGATCCAACTACAGGCGGTGTTGTTGCTAGTTTTGCAATGCTTGGAGATGTAATTTTAGCAGAACCAGGGGCTTTGATTGGTTTTGCAGGACCAAGAGTTATTGAACAAACAATTGGACAAAAGCTTCCAGAAGGTTTTCAGAGAGCTGAGTTTTTACTTGAGCATGGATTTGTTGATAAAATTGTAAAAAGAAGCAGGTTAAAATCTGTTCTTTCATTTTTAATTACAACTAGCAAAGCAAATGGATCAGAAAGTATCTATGAGGAAAGCAATACGATAAACATTGACCTGAGTCCAGTCAATACTGAAGATGGTGACGAGTTTTAATGGAGGTAATAGCATGGAATATGTGAAGACTGCTTGGGAGCGTGTAAAGATTGCACGTAGCAATGAACGTCCTACAAGCATTGACTATATTGGTCATATCTTTGACCGTTTTCTAGAATTGCATGGTGATCGCCTATGTCGTGACGATGGAGCAATTGTTGGTGGTATTGCAACGATTCAAGGAATTCCAGTAACTGTAATTGGTCAGCAAAAAGGCCGTAACATTAAGCAAAATATGAAGAGAAACTTTGGTATGCCTTACCCTGAAGGGTATCGTAAAGCACTACGTTTAATGAAGCAGGCAGAGAAGTTTAAACGTCCAATCATATGTCTTGTGGATACGCCAGGAGCTTTCTGTGGGATTGAAGCGGAGATGCGAGGACAAGGCGAAGCAATTGCACGAAATCTATATGAAATGTCAGCGTTAAAGGTTCCCATTTTATCAATTGTTATTGGAGAAGGTGGAAGTGGAGGTGCCTTGGCACTTGCCGTAGCCAATGAAGTCTGGATGTTAGAAAACTCCACATATTCGATTCTTTCTCCAGAAGGTTTTGCGTCCATTCTATGGAAAGACAGCAAACGTGCCAATGAAGCCGCTGATATTATGAAGATTACTGCAGATGATCTGCTTGAATTAGAAGTGATCGATCAAGTGATACCAGAACAGAGTGATGAAATTGAAGTTAATTTTAGTGACGATGAGTTTTTAGTCGAGGAAGTTTTGGAAACATCAGCGGAAGAGGAAGATTCACATTTAGCAGAAGATCAGGAAGAACAAAAAGAAGAAAATCTTCTAACTGCAGGTAATATGGAAGATGTTGCAGAAAAGTTGAAGATAGGAATTCTAGACTTTATACAACGATATCGAGGGAAAGAAGATGAAATCGTAACTGAACGTTACGAGCGTTTCCGTAAATTCTAAGAT
>JAQXNU010000015.1 GCA_029098165.1 Clostridiales bacterium | reverse complement strand
TATTTTACAATGCTTGGGGATGGAAGAGCATGCTTACTCGGAGAATATATCGCTAAAGATGGACAGCCCTATGATATTCAATTAAAAGGTTCTGGAAGAACACCATACTCTAGAGGAGGGGATGGAAAGGCGGTTCTTAGTCCAATGCTTCGGGAATATGTAATCAGCGAAGCAATGAAGGAACTTAATATACCGACCACTCGTAGTTTAGCAGTTACAACGACTGGAGAGCGGATTATGCGTGATCGACTGGAAGAGGGAGCGGTACTTACTCGGATCGCAAAAAGTCATATCAGAGTTGGTACGTTTCAGTATGTCACAGCTTGGGGAGATAAAACTGAGTTAAAAACATTAGCAGATTATACGATTATGCGCTTGTATCCAGACTGCTTGTTAAAGGACCGGCCATATCAGTCATTTTTGGATGAGGTTGTAAAAGCTCAAGCGAAACTGATTGCGCAGTGGCAGTTGGTAGGGTTTATTCATGGAGTCATGAATACGGATAATATGTTGATTAGTGGTGAGACCATTGATTATGGTCCTTGCGCATTTATGGATACGTATGATCCAGGAACTGTATTTAGTTCGATTGATACTGAAGGTCGCTATGCTTATGGAAATCAGCCAGCTATGGCAGCTTGGAATTTGACCAGATTTGCGGAAACCTTATTATTCTTATTAAGCGATAATCAGGAAGAAGCAATTCAAATTGCACACCAGTCAATTCAAACATTTCAGACATTATATCAGGAAAACTGGTATTCGGGTATGGGAAGAAAACTAGGATTTAATCATGTGGAAAAAGAAGAACGTGCATTATTAGATGCCTTACATCACACTTATGATTATGACGCGATCGCGCAGTATCAACAATACAGTGTAGTACCACAAACGAATACTTGCTATAAGACATACTGTGGCACATAATGGCATGGAAAAAAGCGGCTGTAAAAATTCGGAAAAAGAACAACGAGAGGAGAGGTTGGAAAGTCACATTAGAATTTGGCTATGTCCGGCCGACAGGGAAAGGCAGCCAAATTCTAATGTGACTTTCCAACCTCTTTTCTCGTTGTTCTTTTTCTGTCTATCATTACAGTATCGTGTCTATGCCGTTTACGTTGGCTTGTTCGTCTTCATCAAGTGGAATGACAATACATTTTTTACCGTCGATCATCTGAGAGGAAATCTGCGATACTTTTTCAGGTTTTACTCGTAAGATGACATCGAAGTTTGGATGCGCCTCGGAGATTGCTTCTAACTGTGATTCCATATCCTTAGGCTCCTCTTTCTCAATATCCGCTTTTTCATCTAACATCTGCTGTAATACCTGAACTTTTTGGAACAATTCTGCTTCTTTTTTCTTTTGAGCGTGAACCTCTAGAGCTTTGTTATCGATAAGGTTTTCAATCACTGGGAGTGCTTCCCCAAATTTTTCCTGACAATGGCGTTCAATTTTAGCAGTTGCTTCTTCGGAGACGCCACTTTCTTTTAAAACATTCTGAATCGTATCGGTTGTTAAGATAACTGGATCTTTCTTGGAATCACTATCCTCTTCCTCATCAATCAGATTGCTTAAGTTCTCCTGGATTTCCATAAAAAGATGTTCGTTTTGTTCATCATCACCCAAAGCATTGCGAACAATCGTTTTAAAGGTCTCTTTTTGTTCAGTGGCAGTTTGTTTGCAAGTACAGCCTAGGCCGCCTTCCATAAATTCAGGATGAGTGTCCTTTGCATTTTTTGTGTAATACATAAGAGAATGGATATCTGTGCTTCGATCAGTAAAAGCAGGAAAGATAAAGCCAGTTTCCGGAACATCAACAACCCAGTCTCTGATACGAGGAGCAATTCGGTTTTCATCCTGACGATAACCGAGTCCAGGTTTGCTCAAAGTAACTGGACAGATCGCGCATAACAGATACTCATATACTTCTTCCGATTCGTCTAATTTCTGATTATCTGAAGTCTTTGTCATGACATCATAAGCATCATGGAAAACTAAGATTAGATAATTACCTGCATAATTGTAATGATCGATAACCAACTGATAAAAGCTGTTTAACAATTCTTCATTCTTTAGTTTGCTTTCTTTTAATGCTAATAACGACTGCTGGCGGCCACCATTGATTTCTTCTTCAAATGGAAAATCTAATTCCAATAAATTATTGCCAACGGTACCAGACAAGGTCTTCTTTGCAATCTCGAGATATTTATAGAATTCTTCATCTTCAAGATTTAAAAAGGTTTCAGAGATGTGCAAAACGATATTCTTCTCTGAATCAACATAACATCCACACATTCTTGTAAATGTACATTCGTTCTTTTTCAAACGTCTTTTAAGTTCCATTACATCTTTTTTTGTCATCGTTATATTCCTCTCATCTTGCATTTCGTGTCTGATAGTAATTATAGATTGATTTTAGTATAACTTCAAGACAGTTCTTCTGAAGTTGTGAGGTTTTCGAATCAATATAGTCTATATATTTAGTTACAGAAATGGAAGACAAAAATAGTGGTTTTGGCATTGACAAACACTTTGAAATATTGTATCCTATTGTAGCCGATAGATGAGGCATGTGCTAGTAGCTCAGCTGGATAGAGCATCGGCCTTCTAAGCCGGTTGTCGGGGGTTCGAATCCCTTCTGGCACATATAAATGAAAACTCGTAAATTCTTTCAAAAGATTTACGAGTTTTTTTGGGTATAAATGAACATGCAGTAAAAAAGAAAGCATAGATATATTTGTTGCTTTGTGGAAAAATATGTAATAGAATTAAGCCATCTCATAATAGGCTTATATGGCAATTAGTGAATAGTGAGGAGGCTGATGATGAAAAATAAGATTACAGCATTTCATTTTTGGGTATTGGATGTATCTTAATAGGCATTGTGCTTTTACTTCTCGAGCGAGAATTATATTGGAAAGATTATTTAGTAATCCCATGTATTATCGCGTGCCTGATAGGAATTTATTTATTAATTATGAATGTCGTTGGAAAGTAGAGAAAAGAATAAAAGAAAAAAAGGAGAAATTTTCATGGATATTTTTTCGGATGATTTAGAGTTTGAAGATATTGATTTTTCTGTATTTTATAATCAGGATGGAGAGGCAGTTCCAATTGATGAGATGGAAGAAATGGAATTGATCAATATCATTTCAACGTTAGAGCGACAGATCCGAATGCTTCCAGAGCATCCGAATATCGAAATATGGAAAGAATATCTCAATCGTTTTAAGATAGAACTTCGAGGATAATTTTTGTAGTATCTCATCAAGATTGCTTAGGTATTTTCAGTATTGTATATTGAAAATAATGGAATATTGTGCAATAATAGGAATAGGCACAATGGCCTATACAATAAGACAAGGATGGGAGAGCATATGAAGAAAAGAAGATTAGCAGTAGTAAGCATGTTATTATTAGTAACTTTACTTAGTTTATCAGGTTGTGGAAAAAAGCAAGAATGTGAATTCTGTGGTAAAGTGAAAAGTGGTAAGACAAGAGAAGTATTAGGAGAAAAAGTATTTATCTGCAATGATTGCATTGATGAAATGAAGAATATGTTTAACTAATTGTACATATTAACAATGGATGAATTTCTAATTGAATTCATCACCAATAAGGTTTACATAACAAATGGGCTGTGAAAAAACAGAATAAAAGATGAGCGTGAGATGCGGGGAATCATATTAAAATTTGGCTGCCTTTCCCTTTCGGCCGGACTTAGCCAAATTCTAATATGATTCCCCGCATCTCTTATCAATACTATATTGGCTGTTTTTTACAGCCTCTTTGTTCACAATCATAAACAAGGAGATGATAGCAAATGTTTCGAATCGGAGAGTTTGCAGTATTAACTTCCATCAGTATTCACATGCTGAGAAACTATGATAAGATTGGACTCTTAAGTCCTGATCATACCGACCCTTGGACGGGATATCGTTATTATAGTGAGTCGCAGTTGATTCGCGCAAATCGAATCCAGTCGTTAAAAGCTATGGGTTTAGGACTAAAAGAGATTACACAGATGCTAGAATCAGATTCCTCAAACAATTGCTATAAAGAGTTGCTGCTACAAAAAATATCAGAGAAGAAGGAAGAGATAAAAAAGTGTAAAGAGGAACTAAAAAAACTCGAACTATCGTTGGAAAAAGTAAACCACGAAGACAACTATATATTTGATGTTGCAGTAAAGAAGCTGCCAGTGAGAAATGTTGTCAGCTATCGCTCTAAAATACATACATATTCAGAAGAAAGCAGGCTATGGAATTATTTAGGAAAGGCTTGTAAAGAAAATAGCATTAAGATTGTTCCAAATGGTTTTGCGGCTGCTATCTGGCATGAGAGAAATCATGGAGAACATACACTAGATATTGAAGTGGTTTTCGAAGTGGATACACAAGCAAAAGGCATTGAGGGGTTAACCTTTTATCATCTGCCGGCATGTGAAGTAGCTTCAATTGCATTTCAAGGACAATATTATGAGATTGGTAATATCATATCCCATTTAGGAAGATGGATTGACCGTAATAATTATAAAGTCTGTGGTAATCCATATAGTATCTACTACCTCTCCCCAGGAAATACAAGTAAAGAAGAAGATTATCTGACAGAAATATGCTTCCCAATAAAGAAGAAAAAATAGGTATTGACTCTCGTATGATACGAGGGTTTATTCTTTATCCATGATCAATACACAGATGACGAATTTGTCATTTAGGAGATTTCGAATGTGGATGAAGAAAGGAGTTATGTATGTCAAAGAAGATGATTAGCTTAGAGCATGAGGTGTGTGATTATACTTGTATGTGGAGAGGAATTGAAGATATCTACCAGACGAAGACGAAGGAGAAAGTACCAGGGTTTCTATTCTTTACATTAAGTGGTCAGGGGGAATTTACGTATCTGAAGAGAAATAGTGACAAGGTTAAGAGAATGGTAACCTGGGGAGATGGTAGACCAAAGAAGATCTATCAGAAGGTAAATGAAGTAATTGGTTTTAAATTTAAGCATATGGAGAATACGACGTTTCCATATATGCTAAAAGTAGCAATGGAGCAAATTGATCAGGGAAACCCAGTAATACTTGGACCTTTGGATATGTATTACCTATCCTATTATCCAAAGATGTATCGTAAGATGCATGTTCCAAATCATTATGTTATGATGGTTGGATATGATGAAGAACTTAAGTTAGCTTATATCTCGGATTGCGGAGCTGCTAAAGTGGAAGCATTATCATTCGAAGAATTAGAAAAAGCAATTGGACAAAAAGTTCCATCCATCGGAGGTAAGAATGGATTATGTACGATAGAGTTTCAAGAAGAACTTCCATCGTTAATAGAACTTACGAAGAAAGCATTTCAGGAGAAATGTACTCGCCAATTGGATAGTAAAGTTGGATTTTGTGGCATTCGAGGAATGCACAAACTATCGGCAGAGATAGATACCTGGAAAGAAGAATTTGGTAAGGAAGATTACGATTTAACCTTAAAATCATTCGTACAATTTACTGGTACGGTACCAACATTGCCAGAGCGTTTGTATGGAGCACCAAAGGATTCGATTATCCATAATGGATGTCGTAAAAACTATGCCGAAGTTTTATATGAGTTGGACAAACGTTTCCAGATTCCAGAATGGAAACAGGCAGGTGATCTAATGATGCAAAGTGGTGTCCTCATTCAACAGATTACAGATCGGATGGTAGAGTATCTCTTAGGAAAATCAAAAGAAGTGGGTGTACTATCGCTTGTGATAGAAGAGATAGCAGAATTAGAAGCACGAGCAAACCAGCGTATACTAGATGGCATTCACGTATGTTATTAGAAAAGGCAGTGTATTATTTAGGTAAGACTAAAGAATACACTGCCTTTTTGCTTAGATTATATACTAGAAAATGATAAAGAATTTACCAATAAACAATAAGGAAAGGATAATTGTTAAGATAGAAACGTCTTTTGCCTTACCAGTACATAATTTAATGATTGAGTAAGAAATCAAACCAATACCAATACCATTACCGATACCGCTTGTGATCATCATAAATACGAGCATAAGCATTACAGGAACGGATTGTGAAAAATCAGAATAATCAACTTCTTTTAATGCACCTAACATTAATACGCCAACGAATACTAAAGCTGCACTTGTTGCAGGAGCAGGGATTAAAGCAGCAATAGGAGCTAAGAACATACAAGCTAAGAAAGAAAGTCCTGTCACAAGGCTTGTTAAACCAGTTCTACCACCTTCTTCTACACCAGCCGCAGATTCGATAAAGGTTGTTACTGTGGAAGTACCAGTTACAGAACCCGCAATAGTTGCTAATGAGTCAGATAACATTGCTTTATTCATGTTTTCCATCTTGCCATCTTTATCAAGCATACCAGCTTTTGAAGCAGTACCAAGTAAAGTACCAATGGTATCAAACATATCTACCATACAGAAGGAAATGATAGTCATAATTGCAGTTAAGTAACCTAAATCAAATAAAGTTGAGAATTTAAATTTGAAAAGTGTTTTATCTACTAAATCTCCAAAAGCAGGTAGGAAACTAGCACCCTTTAAAGACTCAAAAGGATTTACTCCCATAAATATAGCTTCACAGATAAAGAACACGATGGAAGCGGAGAGCATTCCATAAAGAATGGAACCTTTCACTTTCTTGTGATTTAAGATAACGATCGTAAATAATCCGATGAAGAATGTAACAATATAGATCATCAACAAGGTATAACTAGCACCTGAATCGTTCATTGCTGTATGTGTATCTCTTGCACCAGCACTGAAGAAACCGATCATTGTAAAACAAGAACCGTCAGCACCGTAGATACCAGCATTAGAACTAAGACCGATATAAACTAACATTAAACCGATACCAGCTGTGATACCATGACGTACACCAACTGGGATTGCTTCTACGATCTTTTCACGAACTTTTAATAATGTTAAGATCGTAAAGAGAACACCTGAGAAGAAGATGATTGCAAGTGCACCTTCAAAAGCGTCGTCATAGCTAAGACCTGCTTTTGCGGCAATGGATAATACAACAGTTGCAAAATAAGCATTCAATCCCATACCAGGAGCAAGAGCAAATGGTTTATTTGCTAAGAATGCCATTAATAAAGTACCAATTGCAGATGAAATGATGGTTGCTAAGAAAACTGCGTTCCAAAGTTCTCCAGATGCACCATTCATACTGCTAGCGATGATGTTAGGGTTAAGACCGATGATGTATGCCATTGTCATAAATGTGGCAAACCCTGCGATAACTTCAGTCTTAACGTTTGTGTTGTGCTCTTTTAATTTAAAAATTTTCTCGAGCATGTTAAAATTCCTCCTCTGAATTAAAGATGAAAACGTCTGGTTTGATTTTGTTATTTCCTATTATGTAAATCGAACATAGGGAACAACAACATACTAATACTACCAAATCAGAAAGATATAGTCAAATTTTTTTACGGAATAGGAAACGATTTTTCAGGTCTACCTCTTAAGGTGAGTTTATGGTATAATAGCGAAAGATTCTGACCCCAATAAGGTGTCAGAAAGTCAGAACGGTAAGTTCTTTTATGGAGGATTAATAAGTGGAACAGGCATTGGCTGTATTAAGACGTTACTTTGGATATGATACATTTCGTGAAGGACAAGAAAAATTAGTAACTAGTATATTAAATGGGCAGGATACCTTTGGAATAATGCCAACGGGAGCAGGAAAATCAATCTGTTATCAGGTACCAGCACTATTAATGGATGGGATCACCTTAGTGATCTCACCATTGATTTCATTGATGAAAGATCAGGTATTATCTTTAAATCAGGCAGGGATCCATGCTGCATATATCAATAGCTCCCTTACTCCAAATCAGTCGATTTTAGCATTGGAACGAGCCAAAATGGGGCAGTACAAGATCATCTATGTTGCTCCTGAACGATTGGAAACAGCAAGCTTTTTAGAGTTTGCACAAAATGCAAATATCTCCATGGTGACGATAGATGAAGCCCATTGTATTTCTCAATGGGGACAGGATTTTCGACCTAGCTATCTTAAAATTGTTGAGTTTATCCGAAAGTTGCCGGTAAGGCCGATTATCAGTGCATTTACGGCAACAGCGACAGCTATGGTAAAAGAAGATATTGTTGCAATCCTAGGGTTAAATCATCCCAATATCGTTGTAACAGGATTTGACCGTAAAAATCTATACTTTGAAGTTCAGACCCCTGTAGATAAAACACAGGTCATTTTAGACTATATTGAGTCGCATCCAAATATGAGTGGAATTATCTACTGTACAACAAGAAAGAATGTAGATGAACTATATGATTTATTAGAAAAGCATAGAGTTTTAGTAGCACGTTATCATGCGGGAATGTCGATGGAGGAACGTCGACAGAGTCAGGAAGACTTTATTTATGATGTAAAGCCGGTTATGGTGGCAACCAATGCGTTTGGTATGGGAATCGATAAATCCAATGTTCGTTATGTACTTCATTATAATATGCCGAAGAATATCGAAAGCTATTATCAGGAAGCGGGACGAGCAGGGCGTGATGGTGAGAATTCGGAATGTATTCTTTTATATTCTGCAGGTGATGTTGCGGTTAACCAGTATATGATTGAGCATGGAACCGAAAATGAGGAATTGACTTACGATGAGCTTGTTACGATCAAGGAACGTGACAGGGAACGTTTACAGATGATGAAAAATTATTGTGTAACAAAGAATTGTCTACGTGAATATATGTTGAGTTACTTTGGAGAGTTTCATCATGAACCGTGTGGAAACTGTTCGAATTGTCTGACAGAATATGAGGAAGAGGATGTTACTGAGATTGCGCGTGATATCATTGCCTGTGTCATGGAATGTCGCCAGAGATTTGGAATGAATGTAATCATCGGAACACTACGTGGATTAAAGCAGGCAAAGCTGACATCTTATGGAATGACGGAGTATCAAAGCTATGGAAAGTGCAGGGATCTTAGTGAACAAAAGTTAAAACAGATTGCAAATTATCTCTTATTAGAGGATTACTTGTCCTTATCGAAAGATAAATATGTTTTGGTTAAACTAACGGCTAAGTCTATGAAGGCTCTTCATATGGAAGAACGTCTCATCATGAAGTGTGCGAAAGAAGAACCTAGTGGAACTGCAGCAAAGAAATCCTCTGTAGTAAGAAAATCGGATATCTTAACTTCCAGAGGATTAGATTTATTTGAGGAACTTCGTAATGTTCGTACTGAAATCGCTCGAAAAGTCAGTCTTCCACCTTATATTATTTTTTCTGATAAAACCTTAGTTGATATGTGTGTTAAGTTACCTTTTACAAAAGAAGAGATGTTAGTTGTCAATGGCGTTGGTGAAAATAAATATGATCGATACGGTAAAGAATTCTTAGAACAGATACTCGAATTCACGAAGGGACGAAAGGAAAAACTATATTTTGAAGAGCACCCGATGGAAGCCTCACGCAAAAAGACAACTTCGGGAAAAAAGACTGAGTTTCATATGACGAAGGAGTTAGCGGATGCAATCGAATATAAAGAACAGACAACCTTAAGCGAACTAGTAGCTCAGATCAATGATTTAAGAGATGAAGAACGTATGAAACGACTGACCGGTAAATCAATTACGGACTGGCTTCTTCGCGAAGGTTATTTGGAAGAAAAATTTCATCCAGGAGTACGACGAATGGTGATCACAGTGACAGAAGCAGGTAGAGAAATTGGAATTGAAACGCAAGAAAGGATCAGTGAAAAAGGAAATGCATATGATATATTAGTTTACAATGAACATGCTCAGAAGTTTGTCATTGATATGTTACAAGTTCAGTAAATATAAGGAAACTTAAAGAAAATTAAAAATATGGCTGTAGCAAAATAATCAAGTTTTTGGTTGATTTTTTCTTGCTACAGCCATTTTTATATTGTATACATGTGCACACTTTACAAAATTACCATTAGATGGAAAAAGCATATTGAATTTACTTCACTGGCGTTGTATACTGATAAAGAAAAAAACAAATGTCTTTGACAGGAAAACAGGAGGAGAATTATGAAAAAGAGAATATTAGCATTAGTTCTTAGTATGGTCATGATCATGGGACTGTTAAGTGGTTGTGGTAGCAAGAAAACAAGCGGCAGTGACTCTAAGGTAATTAAGATCGGTGTATTTGAGCCACAGACAGGTGAAAATGGTGGTGGTGGATATCAGGAAGTTTTAGGTATTCGTTATGCCAATGAGTGTTATCCAACCGTAGACATTAATGGAGAAACTTATAAGATTGAGTTAGTAGAAGTTGATAATAAGAGTGATAAGACTGAGGCAGTCAGTGCAGCACAAAGCTTAATCAGCGACAAAGTTAAAGTTGTATTAGGATCTTATGGTTCTGGTGTATCCATTGCAGCTGGCGAATTCTTCGAAGAAGCAAAGATTCCTGCAATCGGTTGTTCCTGTACAAATCCTCAGGTTACCAAAGGCAATGATTATTATTTCCGTGTTTGTTTCCTTGATCCATTCCAAGGAACAGTTATGGCAAACTATGCATTCCAGGAAGGTGCTAAGACAGCAGCTGTGATTACTCAGTTAGGGGATGATTATTCTTCAGGTCTTGGTAGTTACTTTGTAGAAGCATTTAGTAAATTAGCAGGAGAAGGTGCTGTTGTTAGTCAAGAGCAGTTCCAGACTAATCAGACGGACTTTAAAGCAATTCTAACGAATGTAAAGGATGCGAATCCAGAAGTTATCTTTGCTCCTTCTTCTATCGCAACGGCACCATTGATCATTAAACAGGCAAGAGAACTTGGTATTACCTGTCCAATCATGGCTGGTGATACATGGGAGAACTCAACGATCATTGAGAACGCTGGTGAATATGCAGAGGGTATTGCATTATCAACATTCTTTGATGATGCAGATCCAGCAAATGCAGAAGCTGAGAAATTCGTTAAAGGATTTAAAGAATATTTAAAGAAAAATAATCAGTCCGAGATTATACCAGCGGTATCTGCTCTTGGATATGATTCCTACCTCGTAGCTGTTGAAGCAATCAAAAAGGCAAACTCAGTTGACCCAGAAAAAATTTGTGAAGCAATCAAATCAGTTAAGATTGATGGTGTAACAGGTGCAATCTCGTTTGATGAGAATGGTGATGCGAATAAGGATATGGCATTCATTAAGACAGTAAGGAATGGTGAATTCGTATTCTTAAAGACAGTAACAGTTTCAGAATAGTACATAAGGTGGAGGAGTTCTAAATGAGTATATCAACATTTTTACAGCATGCGTTAACGGGTGTATCCCTTGGCGGTGCTTATGCTTTGATCGCTATAGGATATACGATGGTTTATGGTATACTCCGACTCATTAATTTCGCACACGGTGATATATTTATGATGGCTGGTTATTTTATGATATTTGCCATGGCAGCATTGCCATGGCAAATTGCCATTCCTATCGTATGCATCGTAACAATTATACTCGGAGTGTTAATTGAAAAGGTGGCTTATAAGCCATTAAGAACAGCACCAAGAATGTCCATTATGATATCTGCGATTGGTGCATCTTATTTGATCCAGAATCTTGCAACCTATCTTTTTACTGCTCTTCCAAGAGCATATCCGGAGATACCTTTCTTAAAGAGAATCTTTAATTTTGGAAGTGTATCCGCATCATTAGTTACATTTATTACTCCAATACTTACGATTTTACTTTCGGTTGGATTAATTCAGCTGATTAACCATTCTAAGATGGGTATGGCAATGCGTGCAGTATCCAAGGATTTTGAAACGGCTCAGCTTATGGGTATTAAGATCAATCGTGTCATCAGTTTTACGTTTGTGATTGGTTCATTTTTAGCTGCTATTGGCTCCATTTTGTACTTTACGGATCGTATGTCAGTAACTCCATTTAGTGGAACACTGCCAGGATTAAAGTGCTTTGTTGCGGCTGTATTAGGAGGAATTGGTAGTATTCCAGGTGCGGTTGTAGGTGGATTTGCTATTGGTATCTGTGAGACATTATTGGTAGCTTGCGGATATTCTACATTTAGTGATGCATTTACATTTATATTATTAATTATAGTATTGTTATTCCGCCCAACCGGTTTATTTGGCGAAAAGAATATTGATAAGGTGTGAGAGGAGAGAGAGTATGAAAAAGCAAAAGAAAATTGCGTATTCCCTAATACTGTTAGCAGTCACCTTTGTACTTTTATTCTTTTTAGAGGGTAATAAATCGGAATACGGTATGGCATATACAGTTATTCAAAAAGGTATCATCTTAGCGGTTGTTGCTGTTTCTATGAACTTAGTTACTGGTTTTACTGGTCTGTTCTCATTAGGACAGGCAGGATTTATGGCAATCGGTGCGTATATAACGGCACTTTTCTTAATTCCAGTAGATAATATTGAAGGTGTTTTTTATATTGAACCAATTTCTCCAACGATATTATCCATGAAAAAAGCAATAGAAGCTGGACCAGCCTGGTTACAGCCACTAATTCCTTACATAGCTTTAATCCTTGGTGGATTAGCAGCAGCACTTTGTGCAGGCCTAATCGGAATTCCAGTCCTTCGTTTAAAGAGCGATTATCTCGCAATTGCGACCTTAGGATTTTCGGAGATTATGCGTGCCGTAATCTCTAGTCCACAGATGAATAGGATTACCAATGGATCTTATGGATTGAAAAAAATCCAGGGATTTGACTCAATTATTCAGACGTTTTGCATTGCAGCCTTCTGCATCGCATTGATGATCTTATTGATCCGGAGTTCTTATGGACGCGCATTTAAGGCGATTCGAGAAGATGAAATTGCAGCAGAAGCCATGGGTATCAATTTGTTCCGACACAAAGAGTTATCCTTTATCGTAGGATCCTTCTTCTCTGCGGTCAGCGGTGGTATGTTAGCAATGTTTATGAGATCCATTGATTCAAAAACATTTAGTATATCGTTAACTTACGATATCTTATTAATCGTAGTTATCGGAGGTATCGGAAGTGTAACAGGAAGTGTAATCGCAGCACTTCTCGTTACGATGAGTAAAGAATGGTGGTTACGTTTCTTTGATCAGCCATTATCCATTGGTGGTGTGGAAATTCCGTTGTTCCGCACAGGTTTTCGTATGGTAATCTTCTCAATTTTACTCATGATTGTTGTATTATTCTATCAGCGAGGCTTGATGGGTAAGAATGAGTTTTCATGGGTTGGTCTGTCAAAAGCATGTAAAAAACTAAAGAATAAGCTTGTAAAGACCTCGAAGAAGGGAGGTAATGCACATGCCGAATAAAATATTAGAGGTAAAAGATATAACGATGCAGTTTGGTGGTGTCGTTGCAGTTGATAATTTATCTCTGCATGTTAATAAGGGCGAGATTGTTTCCTTAATCGGACCAAACGGTGCAGGAAAAACAACCGCATTTAATGTAATAACGGGTGTGTATCAGCCAACCAATGGTCAGGTATTATTTAAGGAAACGCCGATCTTATCCAGTTACCCGAAGGGGGAGATGAAGAAAGCTTATCTGGGACAGAATAATGGGAAGTATACGCAGATCATTAAAAAGACACCGGATATGATTACAAAACTTGGAATGGCGAGAACCTTTCAAAATATAAGACTATTCAAGGAACTTACGGTATTTGAGAATGTTTTGATTGCAAAACATATGCGTTGTAAGGCAAATTTTCTATCTGCTACGTTATGTCTCAACTATAAAGAAGAGCGTCAGATGAGAAAAGAAACTATGGATCTTCTTGAAATCCTTGGTCTATCTGATGTAAAGGATGAGATGGCATATTCTCTTCCATATGGACAGCAAAGACATCTAGAGATAGCGCGTGCACTGGCTACAAAACCAGAATTGTTATTGTTAGATGAACCTGCTGCTGGTATGAACCCACAAGAGACGGATGAGTTAACTGCATTTATCTTTGACATCCGCAAGAAGTTTAATTTATCTGTCTTTATGATTGAACATCACATGGATTTAGTAATGGAGATATCTGACCGTATCTATGTTTTAGATTTTGGTAAATTGATTGCAAATGGTAATCCAGAGGATATTCAGAATGATCCAAAGGTTATTGAAGCTTACTTAGGAGGTGCAGATGACGATGGAGAATAAATTACTTGAAATAAATGATCTGCATGTATCCTATGGTGGAATCAAAGCAGTGAAAGGGATTAGTCTGAGTGTTACCAAAGGGCAGATCATAACGCTGATTGGTGCGAATGGTGCTGGAAAGAGTACGTTGCTTCGTTCCATTGCAGGCCTTGTTAAATTAGAGAGTGGTACGATCAAATTTTGTGGTGAAGACATTACAGGAGCAGCACCTAATGTGATCGTTGACAAAGGAATCACCTTAGTACCAGAAGGCAGAAGGGTATTTCCAAACTTAACGGTATTAGAAAATCTAAAGATTGGTGCTTATCTGAGAAAAGATAATTTAGAGGATGACATTAGAAGGATTTATCAGCTGTTTCCACGTTTGGAAGAACGTTCCTGGCAGATGGCAGGTACTTTATCTGGTGGAGAACAACAGATGTTAGCTGTTGGGCGTGCTATGATGAGCCGTCCGAAAGTTATGATGATGGATGAACCGTCTCTTGGGTTAGCTCCGATCATCGTACATGATATTATGAATATCATTCGTACTGTCAATAACGAAGGGGTAACAATTTTACTGGTAGAGCAGAATGCAAATTTAGCATTAAAGTTAGCTCATTATGGTTATGTATGTGAAACTGGTAATATTACACGGGAAGGTACCGGAGATGAGTTGCTGAATGATGAAACAGTAAAAGCAGCTTACCTTGGAAAAGCTAGGAAGAAATAAACTGGAAGATTGCACCACTATACAAGGATACAGATTACATAATATAATAATGCTAAATAAGAAAAAGCCCGCTTATGCGAGCTTTTTCTTGTCTTTCCGCGATAAAGGAAGTTATTTGAAACTTTGCTTTGTACTAGAATAGGGGTAAATAAAGTGAAAATAGCAAGAACAAAACAACTAGCTTATGTAACAATCTTAGTTACGATAGGCTATATTTTTTGGCGAATTTTTTTTACATTGCCAGTGAAGTTTGGAACTGTTTCCATGATCTTTGGAATACTTCTGCTTGCAGCAGAAATCATGGGATTGTTTGAACAGATCGTTCATTTTTATATGATGTCAGAAGTTGAAAAACCGACGTGTTTACATACTTCAAAAAATAAGTATCCTACCGTGGACGTATTTATTGCAACTTATAACGAACCAGAAGAATTGTTATATAAAACAGTAAATGGATGTCTTCACATGGATTATCCAGACAAAAGCAAGGTTCAGATTTATTTATGTGATGACGGAAGCCGACAAGAAATTAAGAAACTTGCAGATAAATTAGGAGTGAACTATCTTGCTCGTGAAAATCATGAGGGAGCAAAGGCGGGGAACTTAAATCACGCGCTGGCGAACTCCAGTGGTGATCTGATCGTTACCTTTGATGCGGACATGATTCCAATGCGTGACTTTTTGATGGCATGTGTTCCTTATTTCATGCAAGGAATCAAGGTTGGTTTTGTACAGACTCCTCAGAGTTTTTATAACTTAGATTTGTTTCAGTATAATCTGTTTGCGGAATCTGCGATACCGAATGAACAGGATTATTTTTACCATGATATCCAGTTGTCAAAGAATAAGACGAATTCCGTTATTTATGGTGGTTCCAATACAATGTTGAATCGAGAAGCTCTTAATGAAATTGGAGGCTTTGTTACAAGTGTAATTACCGAAGATTTTGCTACAGGTATGCTAATACAATCCAAAGGCTATCAGTGTTACGCGATTGATGAAGTGCATGCTTCCGGTTTAGCACCACAGGACCTAAATAATCTTATAAAACAACGAAGAAGATGGGCGAGAGGTTGCATTCAGTCAGGAAGAAAACTAAAGATCATGACAATCAAAGGATTGACCTTTAAACAAAGGCTATCTTATATTTCTTCAATCTCATATTGGTATGATAGTATCAAACGCTTGATCTATATGCTTTCGCCAATCCTCTTTATCTTTTTTGGAATTACGGCATTAGATGCTTCACCAATAGAGTTATTATGTATTTGGCTTCCAACGCATATGATCAACCGTTATACAATCAAATTATTATCTGGAAGCCGTCGAACCGTTCACTGGACCAATATTTATGAAACAATTATGTTTCCACTCCTTTTAAAGGATGTGTTACTGGAGATGGTCGGTATCTCGGATCATGTCTTTGCAGTAACGAATAAAGACGGTGCCAAAGAAGATAAGAGATTACAAAGAAGATTAGCAATTCCGCACGTGATTCTAGCTACGTTATCTTTTGTTGGTATTTTAAAATCCGTTCGTTTCATGTTCCAGACAGGAAGTGTTGCAATTCTATTCCTTATATTCTGGCTTGTCGTTAACCTTTATAATCTGAGTATTGCGATATTTTTTATGATTGGACGTCGAAGTTATCGTAAATTCGAACGATTTAAGATAACAGCAGATGCTAAATTAAGTTTTCATGGTACAACAATCTCAGCAGTGACTTATGATATTTCAGAAGGTGGATGTTCCGTCATCTTGCCAAAGCCAGCTTATGTGCCTGCGGATGAAGCAATTCAGATAAAATTACAGACAGAATTGTATGAGACAAGCTTTACTGCCAATGTGGTGCAGGTCATGGAATGTAAAGAAGGCTTCCGTTATGCATTTACACTAAAGAAAATTGAGGAAAAAGAGTATAACCAGCTATTGCAGATCTTACACGACCGAGTTCCTCCACTTACGAAGTTTGTTGATTCTGAACTCGGAGTTTTAGATAAACTTCATAATAATATTGAAAAACGACGTGAAAAACATATGGATTTTCAAAGAAAGCTTCCACGCTTATATCTGAATTATGAGGCAGTTAGTGACCAGAACCAAAAAGTAAGACTGACTAGTTTTAATTACTGTTATGTAACGTTAAGAACAGAGGCTGATGCGGTAAATGAGTTAACTGTGAGGATTGATCAGATCATTTTGAAGCTTTCCTTTGTTAAGGGACAGGATGGGGAATATCTGTATGAGATTAAAAATCAGGAGGAGTTAAAATCGAATGATTTTCTAATCAATCTATTTATGGCCAACCATACAGAAATGAAGCAGAAACGCAAAGATGGATCCAGAAATAAAAAGAAGAAAGAATCAGAGTTTAATGAGATGGAATATGTCTAAAGGTAATATCAGCTTAAAAAACGTAAAACATTCCAATGATGGTGGAAATACAAAAGTCAAAATATCTAAGAAACAGCAGATTAAGATAAAGTATGATACTGCACAATTAGAAGAAGGATTCTATACAACATTTTTAGGAATCAATGCCCCTGGTAAGATTACTTCCTACAACGCATTACAGATGAAGGTTGCGACAGAGAATGAAGTGAGTATGAATCTTGATCTGATCTTATCGAAGAATGCAAATGTCAAGCTGAAAGAAGATTCCTATGTTGTGTTTCAGCCCGATGACAGCCCAAAGACAAGAATCCTATCGATAGAAGATGGTACATTTTGTCTACCAGCAAAAGTTACAGGAACCGTGACGATGCCATTAAGAAATCTGGAACAACATAGGGATACAACTTTTGATACGGTTGGATTTATTATAGTTCTTCCAGAAAACAGTAGTACTGGGCTGACGATTAGTGAGCTTCAATTTGTAAAGGATACGACAATAGCAAAGTCGATGGGAACTTATTGCATCATGAAAGGGGAAGAAAGGCCAGAGATACCGACTCAGGGAGAATACGTGTACAACTATGCATTACTCACGGAGAATAGTGAGAAAAGAGATATCCAATACTCTTTAATTACACCACAGCCGGGAGTTAGTATGAGTGAAGATGGGATACTTAAAGTCACAAGTGAGGCAGAAAGTATGAAACTTGGTATTCAGGCTAAGATTGATTCCAATGTTTTGTTTCATACGATAGTAGATCTCGTACATCCTTGGTATGTGGATCAGAATATGACACAGTATTATCTTCCAACAGAATCTGAGGTATCAAAGTACTCACAAAAAGAAGAAAGTATATTTTATCAGTACTCTATATCGGTCTGCGCAGCAATTGTAGTGGTATTCTTAGGCTTTCTAGCTTTTTATCATGCAACAATTAAGACAAAGAAAAAAATAAACAGGGCTAAAAACTAGTCATAGAAAAGGTCATCTATGTTATTTTCAAGTATTACGTTTCTATTTTATTTTTTACCAGTTGCTATACTTTTATATTATGCATGTGCATGGTCAAGAAAAGTACAGAACGGTATTCTCTTCGTATTGAGTCTGATGTTTTATGCATGGGGAGAACCAAAATATGTTCTGATCATGATTGGCTCGATACTATTTAATTACCTAATGGGAATAGGAGTTCATTGCTGCACGATGCGGCAAGAAAGAAAGCACGCTAGATCAAATGGAAGTGTTAAAAAACTCATATTAGTTCTCACGATCATAGGAAATGTAGGTATTCTATGCTTATTTAAGTACTCGAATTTCTTAATCCGAATTACGAATGAGGCGTTGGAAGGAAGACATCAGTTTGAGAGTTTGTCCATTGTTCTTCCACTTGGTATTTCATTTTTTACACTTCAGGCAATGTCGTATGTTTTTGATGTTTATCGTGGTGTCGTGCCAGTTTTGAAAAATCCTTTCACATTCGGATTATTTGTATGTTTCTTTCCAAAGTTAGTAGCTGGTCCGATTATAAGCTATGAATCGATGAGAGAGCAGATTTATGAACGCAAGGAAACATTTACGAAGTTTTCTGTTGGGTGCTGCCGTTTTATCGTTGGTTTATCCAAAAAGCTATTGATCGCCAATCAGATGGCGATGATCACAGAGCAGATTTTTGAACTTCAGACACACCAAAACATCCCAATGTTGCTTGCATGGCTTGGAGCATTTACCTACGCATTGCAGATTTACTATGATTTCTCTGGATATTCAGATATGGCGATTGGTTTATCACTTATGTTCGGGTTTATGTTACCTGAGAACTTTAATTACCCATATATCTCAAAGTCAGTCAGTGAGTTCTGGAGAAGATGGCACATCTCTCTTGGAAACTGGTTTAAGGAGTATGTTTACATCCCAATGGGTGGATCACGAGGCAATACCGATCAGCTCGTTCGTAATTTATGTGTTTTATGGCTGTTAATTGGTATCTGGCATGGAGCAGAGTGGACCTTTATTTTTTGGGGAATCTACAACTTTATCTTTATCATCATCGAAAAGTTACTGCATGTGGATAAGAAAACTGGACTTTCACCCATGTATCATGTGTATACGATTTTAGTAACTACAATAGGCTGGGTAATCTTTTGTTCCGATAATCTGGTTTCTGCTGGAAGCTATTTTACTAATATGTTTACGTTAAAAGGTGGTTTTCTAAGTAGTACAGCGCTGATGTTCTTACGGGAGAATTTTGTGTTTTTCGTTCTTGGAATCTTATTCTGTATGCCAATTGCACGTAATACAAATGAGCATATAATGAAGCGTGGTAAAGGAACTGTTGTATTATCAACTCTCTATCCTTTTGCAATGATAGGATTATTATTTATTTGTATTACCTATCTAGTTAATGGAACGTATCATCCATTTATTTATTATTTTTTCTAGTAAGGAGTTTTTATGAATCGATATTTTACAAGAAAGGCGGTTACTGCGGTATGTTTTAGCATCACAATCGTAGGAGACCTAATTACAAACGTTATCAGCAATTCAGACTCCTTACGGCAAAGAGTAAAAACGGAAGATAGCTTAGCTTCCGCCATAAATGGAGTCGAGGAGGTCATCCACGAGAACGTAGTTTTTCGTAACGGACTGATGAATTCCTTTGGGTATATGCAAGCGTTGATGGGAAAACAGGAAGTGAATTGTTTTGAGGTGGTTCAAGATCAAAATGGGCATTTACATTATACGTATTTTGGCGTTGGTCCCAAGGATACTTCGCAACTTGTGGAAAAGCTTACAGAGTATAAAGATAGTATTCATAACGCGGACACAAAATTCGTATATCTTATGACACCAGATAAAGTAATCCCAGGGTATACAATGTTTGATCTAGGATTACCATATCACTATGCCAATGAAACTGCCGATCTATTTTTGGAGAATTTATCAGCCAAGAACATCAATTATGTAGATTTTCGAGAAACGATGGAACAAAGCGGTATCAATCCATCTGACCTTTTTTATAAGACAGATCATAACTGGAAAGTGGAGACTGCATTTTGGGCGTTTGGAGAATTGTTAGATCAATTAGAAAATCAGTTTGGAGAGATGTTTGAACAAAAAGAGTATTATACAGATATTACAAACTATAATACGATCCAATATACGAACAGTTTCTTAGGATCCATGGCGCGTAAAACAGGGATCTTGTATTCTGGAGTGGATGATTTTACACTGATCTATCCAAAGTTTCAAACAGACTATAGCTATAAAGCTAGTATTTACAATTATAGTATTGAAACTAAGGGGAGATTTGAACAAGCCTTAATCCAGTTGGATATGCTTCGTTATCATGGTGGAAAGTATGATGATGAAGGTGATAAATATGAAAGTTATCTCTATGGAACCAAAGGAATTGCTCATATTTCAAACAAGTTAAAGCCTGATGCTCCCAAAGTTCTTATCGTAAAAGATTCCTTTATGACTCCATTAGCATCCTTTCTTTCCACAGTGTGTTCGGATATTTACTTAGTTGATCCGAGGTATTATAATGGAAGCATTATAGAGTATACGAATTCAATCGATGATTTAGATTATGTGATGGTATCCTTTACACCACAGAATCTTTCTGATGAATTTTTCAAATTTAATTAACCAAAGGAGAAACTAGAGATGCTATATGAACAGATTCAAAAGTACGTTCCAGTAAATGAACAGGAGCAGGCAGATCAAAAGGCGATTCTTGATTTTATGAAACATTACGATAATGTTTTAAGCAGAGTGAATCAGATCGCTCATTTTTCTGCTTCTGGCTGGACGGTAAACAAAGATCGAAACAAAGTGTTAATGATCTATCATAATCTGTACAATTCTTGGGCCTGGACTGGTGGACATGCAGACGGGGAAGAAAATCTGTTAAACGTTGCACTTCGCGAGCTTACCGAAGAGTCAGGAATACAAACAGTTAAGCCGATTACGTATGAGATATGTTCAATGGAGATACTGACTGTAGATGGGCACATAAAACATGGAGCTTATGTGCCTTCCCATTTACATTTGAATGTAACGTATCTGTTAGAAGCAGATGATAGAGAAGAACTGATTGTAAAACCTGATGAAAATTCAGGTGTGAAATGGTTTTCCACAGATGATGTGTTAAAGGCTTGTTCTGAGCCTTGGATGCATCAGATTTATCGCAAGCTTTTATGCAGGATGAAAGAATATTAAACGTAAATTAACAAGTTCCTGTAAGAAAAGATGTGTTCATAAATTCCCGTAGATGTCAGCTTGAAATTTTTCTTAACAAACGATAAGTTTAGTGCTAGTATATTCTTTAATATACAAGAGGAAGTTCGAATTGTGTACTTTATCTTGTTATGAATATCGAAAGAAGGCAGGGAAGGTTATGAAAGAATATGATGCTTCTACTGCACTATGGGATGAAGTATTTACACAGTGTAAGCTAGAAGACTTAACTGGTGAGAAACTTGAAGTAGAACCGCTTTTTGATGAGTGTTTAAAACTCTTTTCAAATGTATGCAGCAGAGTACTGGATTATGGCTGTGGAACTGGAGATGTTTTATTCCAGTTAAATGAGATCCGGCCGCTAACGTATGGATTAGGAATAGACAAGTCGGCAAAAGGTATTGAATATTGTAATGAGATGACTAAGCTGAATCATCTTCATCATCTTGATTTTATGGTTGGGGACACCGAAGATCTTAAGCAGATGGATGAAGAAAGCTTTGATGGCATCATTCTTTCAAATGTGCTAGATGTCGTTCCTGAAGAAGTTGCTGTATCTATTATGAACGAATTGGAAAGAATACTCGTTAAGGGCGGTTATATGTTTGTAAAACTAAATCCATATTATAGTAAAGAAAAAATGAAAGAATATGGATTTAAGCATTTAAAAGATAACCTGTATACGGACGGAGGGGTATTAAGGTTACGTCAGATTGATACACTAACTTGGCATAAAATATTCGAAAAGCAATTTGAAATCGAACGTTACCTAGAGTTTCCATATCCTTGGCAGGAAGGTATGAATCGCCTATTTTTATTAAAGAAAAAGTAAATTATTCAAATGAAATATATTCCATATACATATCGTTATTGATATTTATTAAAAAATAAGATATGATACTAAGAATTGAAACTAATTATAAGTTAGTGTGTAGAAAAAACGAAATCTAAAAAGTAGGAGTTAGTAACAAATGTGCTGTAATAAAGAACCGTATATATTAGTTTTTGGCGTATCAGTTTATGATATTATTGGATTTTCATATCAGAAGTTTAGAAGCAAAGACTCTAATCCAGGTAGAGTTCGTGTATCTTTTGGTGGAGTATGTAGAAACATAGCAGAGAATTTAGCTAGATTAGATTTAAATACAAAATTTATCTCTCTGATCGGAGATGATGAAAAAGGAAAAAGTATTCTTAAACATGCAGAGCAATTCAATCTCGATATGAAGGATTCATTAGTTGTAAAAGGAGAGTCAACTCCAACTTATATGGCTATCTTAGATGAACAAGGCGAGATGGAAGCAGCAATTGTAGATATGAAGATTGCAGATATGGTAACAACAGAATTTATTGACTCCAAGGCAGAATTGATAAAAAATGCGGAGTACATGATCTTAGATACGGACAATGCAGCAATCGTAGAATATATTCTTACTACATTTAAAGATACTACAAATTTCATTTTAGATCCTGTTTCAGCAGCTAAGGTAGCTAAAGTAAAACATTTAGTATCATATTTCCATACAATCAAACCAAACCGTCAGGAAGCAGAAGTTTTATGTGGTTTCCCATTAAATACGATTGAAGATGTTCGTCGTGCAGGCAGATATTTCTTAGACTTAGGTGTTAAGAATGTCATGATCAGTTTAGATGCTGATGGTATGTATTACAATGACGGCGTTAGCGAAGGAATTGTTAAATCTAAGAAGGTTAAGGTTGTTAACGTAACTGGAGCAGGGGATTCTTGTGTTGCAGGTATTGGATATGGCTATATGAATCATATGGACATTAAAGAGACTGTACAATATGCAATTGCAATGTCAATTATTACGATCGTTCATGAGGATACAATTCATCCTAACATGTGTCGCGACCTTGTGAATGAGTACCTTCAGAATATCGAATGGGAAGAAGTTATTTTCTCATAATTAAACTTGCCAAATGTCAAAAATCCTTAAAGAATATGCATGATAAGGCATGTGATTTGACGGACTTTTGACATTTAACAAGGTTATTAATGAGAGATTGGACGAACTATTAATTCGGATGTTAATTAACGAAGCTTAAAAATTTGGGTGAAAGAAAGAAGCGTTGTTGCAGGGATAGTGACAATTCTTTTTTTGTTTACATAATGGTTATGCTTATGGTAGATTTCCTTGGGGGAGCAATTATCTTTACCATTGAATCTTACATGTCCCACTTTATCACGGGCACTATGATAAAACGATTATAGATTTCAGTACTATCATCAACTCCAAACGTACGTTTGATAATATAACCAAATAGTGGTAGAATATAAGTATAGTGTAAGATATGATAGAACAACTCAAGAGAGGAAATTCGATGCATTACAAGGAAGTAAAACAAATTTTATCTCCAAATAACGGAATGAATATATATCGTGGATGTAGTCATGGATGTATATATTGTGATTCAAGAAGTAAGTGTTATAATATGCAACACGATTTTGAGGATATTGAAGTGAAGAGCAATGCGGTTGAGTTATTGGAAGCAACGTTAAGAAGAAAGCGAAAGAAGTGTATGATCGGTACGGGGGCCATGACAGATCCGTATATCCATCTGGAAGAGAGACTCATGCATATGAGAAAGTGTCTAGAGTTGATTGAACAATATGGGTTTGGTGTAGCAATACAGACCAAGTCAAATCGTATATTAAGAGATTTGGACCTATTAAAAAAGATCAACGAAAAGACCAAGTGTGTTGTTCAGATGACGCTCACCACATATGATGAGTCTCTGTGTAAGATACTAGAACCAAACGTTTGTACAACGAAAGAACGTGCAAAAGTATTAAATATAATGAGAGATAACAATATACCGACAGTGGTGTGGCTGGACCCTATCCTTCCGTTTATTAACGATACAATGGAAAATCTAAGAGGAATAATGGACTATTGTATTGAGGCAAAAGTCTATGGAATTATCTGTTTCGGTATGGGGTTAACGTTACGGGAAGGGAATCGGGAGTATTTTTATAAGAAGCTAGATGAACATTTCCCAGGAATGAAGGAGAAGTACCAAAAGAAATATGGTTATGCTTATGAAATTAATAGTGACAGAAATAAGGAGTTAATGACAGAATTCTATCAAATTTGTAAGAAGTATAATATTATATGTGATAATCATAAGATCTTTTCCTATTTACATGAGTTTGAAGAGAAAGAGGAGGCTATTCAGCTTAGTTTATTTACGTAATAATAGATTGTAAGACATTAATTCACTCATTAATGGCACGTCAAATAACAATTGTTAGAGAAGTAAAAAACGGAAAACATTTGTTGAAAATAGGGGAAATGTGGTGTAAAATTATTCTAATAAAACCCAAGGAAACATATGGAACCATTTCAAGGAGTGGATTAACTTTGAAAAGCAATAAAGGTAGAATTTATATAATTTGTCTGTTGATAACAACCCTTTTACTGATTGGTATTGGTTTTTTAGTACTTGATGGTATGGTTAAAGACAGTAAGCAAAAAAAATAACGGTTAGTGAAATAATTGGTGAGGATACTTATGACAAATATGACTTTTATGTTGATATTGCTATCTCAAAGCACTGGGTACAAGATGGTAATCTGATAGGAGCTCAGTACGATGGAGTTTTCTATAATAATTCGGATAGAGATATTAATCGTTGGGAGATTGAAGTAACGGTTCCTAAGGGTAGTAAACTTGATAGTGACTGGAATGGAGAGTATCATTTATTTGATCAAATACTACATATTACACCAGTTGATTATAATATGACGGTGGAAAGCAAGACATCACAAACCTTTGGGTTTGTGATGTATACTGAAGGAGAATTTAACGTTCATGAGATTACGGTAACTGGATATAAAGTTTACTCCAAAGAATCCTTCGCTCTTTATTGGATCTTATTAGTAGCAGTTAGTTTGTTAATCATTGTTACGATTACTTATTTTATTATTGAACTACGACTTAAAAAATTTAAGTTAAGACAAAGAGAAGATAAGAATATCATTCAACAGTCATTGCATACATTTGCTAATTTCATAGATGCAAATGATCCGTATACAAGAGGACATTCTACACGAGTAGCGATGTATACAAAAGAGATCGCACGACGTATGGGAATGTCTGAGGCAGAACAGGATAAGATATCTTACATTGCGTTGTTACATGATGTAGGTAAAATCGGAATACCGAATGAGATATTGAATAAACCTGCAAAGCTGACAGATGAGGAGCGAAAAGTGATTCAGATGCATACTACGATCGGAGCAGATATACCTCTTTTTGCAAGAATAATCTGTGTTGCAGACTCTTATGATGCAATGGCAAGCGATCGTTGCTATCATAAAAGATTAAGCGAAAATGATATCTTGAATGAGTTAGTAAGATGTACAGGAAACCAGTTTGACCCTGAAATCGTGAAATATATGATCGAGATGATCAAAGATGGCTTTGTTAACAAAGTCCATGGAGGAGATAATGAAAAAAAAATTAGAACATAGGCTATCGCATCGCCTTAGCGTTCTAAAAGCGGTGGCAATCGTTACATATAAGGAATGGGCTGCCTATCGGACTCATTCCATGGTCTCAATCTTTGTTGGACCAGTTTATTTTATCGTTCAGTATTTTATCTGGACCGCAGTTTATGGTTCCAAAGGACAAATAAACGGAATGGAATTAAATCAGATGCTTCGTTACTTTGGGGTATCCACGATTATCGGTTATTTGACAATGGATTTCGCTGACTGGAATTTACAGATGCTAGTAAGGACAGGAAAGTTCACAACCTTTTTATTGCGACCGATTCACCACCGATATTTTGCATTATCCCAGAAGTTCGGTCATCGTGTTTTAGGGTTCTTTATTGAATTTGTTCCGTGCCTTTTGATCTTTCAGTTTATCTTTCGGATCAATATAGTTCCACAACATATCATTTATAGTATTCTATCCGTTTTACTTGCGTTTTTTATGAACTTTTATGTGAATTATTGTATTGGTTTAACGGCATTTTGGCTAGTACAAGCATCAGGAATACGAAGAGTATATCAAGCTTTGGCAAGTGTTTTTTCCGGAGCCTTTATTCCGCTTGTATTTTTTCCGACTTGGATGCAAAAAGCCTTATTTTTTTTACCATTCCAATATACGCTCTATGTACCTTCTATGGTTGCGACCGGACATTACGAACTAGCAGAAATCACAATGAGTATACCTCAGATCGTTGGTTTACAGGCAATCGCAGTTCTAGTAGCTTTTTTATTGACGGAGCTAATTTATCAACGTTCACTCCGCCATTTTACTGCAGTAGGAGGCTGAATTTATGAAGAAATATCTTAGATTGTATCGTCAGTCTATCCGTATATCATTTGCAGCTGCAATGTCGTATCGTGCCAATTTCATACTACAAAGTTTGATCATGATCTTAAGCAATAGCCTATTTCCGCTGATCACGTTATTGATCTATAAAACTGGTGCCTCCTTTCCAGGATGGTCATTATATGAGGTATTATTATTACAGTCAATCTTTACGATATCTTCGGGCTTTGCAAATATGCTATTTTCAGGCGTAGTATGGGTAACAATGGATCATGTTAAAGAAGGTACATTAGAAATCGTATTGATCAAACCAGTAAAATGCCTTTTTTACTTAGTCGCTACAACGTTTAGTGTGGAGAATGTTGCTGTTGTGGTTGGTGGAGTTATTGTATTTATCATTGCTTATAGCAATATATCCGCACCATCCTTGATTTCATGGTTAGCAGCCATCGTTTTCTTTCTGATTGGATTGCTAGTTATGCTTGCTCTAAATCTTCTAATGTCAGCAACTTCATTTAAGTGGGTTGCAAACACAAGAATTCCAGAGATGTTTACGAGCGTGCTTAACTTTGGAAACTACCCAAGTAAGATATTTCCTAAAAGTCTACAGGCAGTGATCACGTTTATCTTACCAGTAACGATGGTCAGTTGTTTCCCAGCAGAAGCATTGTTAGGCAGGGCAGATGGATTCATGTTTTTGGCTATTTTACCATGTATTCTTTTTCTGATCATAGGAATCTGTATTTACGAACATATGGTGACATTATATGAAGGAGTTGGTGGCTGATTATGAAGGACGATATCATTATTGTAGACAAATTATGTAGAAAATATATTACATATAAACGTGGTAGTGGATTTAAAGAAAGTCTGAAAAGCTTCTTTCATCGTGAAAAGGTTCCAGTGGATGCAGTGAAAGACGTAAGCTTCCAGGTGAAAAAAGGAGATATCATCGGTATATTAGGACCTAATGGAGCTGGGAAATCAACCACAATCAAGATGTTGACCGGAACGTTATATCCAAGCAGCGGAACGGTTTCTGTTATGGGATATACTCCGTGGAAAAACCGAACACAATACGTGAAAAGCATCGGTGCTGTATTTGGACAGAAGAGTCAGCTAATCTTTGACATTCCTCCAGTCGACAGCTTTATGATGAATAAGGCAATTTATGATATCCCAGATCAAGAGTATCATGAGAGACTAAATCATCTGATCGAACTGCTTGATCTGGGTGATAAAGTAAACCGTCCTACACGAGTTTTATCTCTTGGAGAACGTATGAAGTGTGAATTTATCATGGCGATGCTACATAATCCAAAGGTCGTCTTTTTAGATGAACCAACAATAGGTTTGGATGTCATTGCAAAACAGGTCATACGTGATTTTATACGTGCTATGAATGAGCAGGGAACGACATTTATCCTGACGACTCATGATCTAGAGGATGTAGAGAAATTGGCGCGCAATGTGATCATCATTAATAAAGGGCAAAAGGTTTTTGATGGCACCATTGAGGACTTGCGTAAGAATCTTGGAAATAAAAAGGTTGTTGAACTGACGGTAGAAGATCAGAAAAAATTTGCAAAACTTGAAAAAGAGGGAATTCGTTTGCTTTCCAGTGAAGATAAACATAAGATTAAAGTGGAAGTAAATGTGGATCTTTTCCCTATGAATGAGTTTATACATTACTTATCAGATGCAGGTGAATTTCGAGATATCTCCATTCAAGAACTTCCGATGGAAGATATAATTACATCGATATATAAAAATTAGTCATTTCCTTTTCATATTCCTTTTGGTATAATTGGAGGTTTTATTGCTAGAATAATAAAAAAACAAAGGAATATGATATGAAGAAAAGATTTAAGAAAGTCTATGTGGAAATCACAAATATCTGTAACTTAAGCTGTAACTTTTGTCCGAAGACAAAAAGAGAGCATAAGTTTATTAGTATAGAAGAGTTTCGCCATGTGCTATATGAAATACGTCCTTTTACAGATTATATTTATCTGCATTTAATGGGAGAACCACTATTACATCCGGAATTGGAACAGCTATTGTGCGCTGCGAAAGAATATGGACTGAAAGTTAACATGACAACCAATGGAACGCTATTACCAAAGAAGGAGAACATTCTGCTTCAATCTCAAGCGTTACGTCAGATTAATATCTCTCTTCACAGTTTTGAAGCAAATGAAGTGGATATGACCTTATTGGAGTACGTTCAAAATGTGCTAGACTTCGTTACGAAAGCACAAAAAACATGTCAGGTAATCAGTTCCATACGTTTATGGAATATGGACAGTGAGAAGCTTCAGGGAGCCAATGACCTGAACCATAAGATTATGGAACTCGTGGAGCATTATTTTCCGCAAGAACGTCCATTATCTGAGATTTTAACAGAGTCGAGACAGTTAAAACTTGCAGACCGCGTTTATATAAATATGGCAGAAAAATTTAAATGGCCAGATTTAAATCATGATGAAACAAATCATGAGGTATTTTGTTATGGGATGAGAGATCAGATTGGTATTCTAGTGGACGGTACCGTTGTTCCATGTTGTCTAGATTCGGAAGGTACAATCAATCTTGGAAATATATATAAGCAGTCATTTGAAGAAATCGTTCAAAGTGAACGTGCAGAAAAAATGTATCATGGATTTTCAAAACGTAAGGCAGTCGAAGACTTATGTAAGAAATGTCATTTTGCGACTGCCCGTTTTTCATCTTAAGAGCTCAGTTAAATAAGACCTTGATATTTACGGTATTTATGAGGGGAGATGCCATTTGCTTTGCGAAAGGCATCTCCGAAATAATTACTGTCATTGAAGCCACAAAGAAACGCAATCTCCGTTATGGATTTGTTCGTGGTGAGTAATAGATTACAGGCTTCCTTAATTCGAACACTGATTAGGTATTCTTTATATCCAAACCCAGTGACGGATTTAAAACGCTTGGAAAAATGAGATTTGCTTAGATTAAACTTCCCTGCAACTTCTTCTAAGGTCAGATCTTTATGATAATTATAGTAGATGTATTTTACGGCATCTTCCATAATTTTATTGTTCGGATCGGGAAGCATTAAACTATTTGTATTTTTTCGTACAAGTCGAATAAGAAATGAAATCAATTCGCAAAAGTAATTTCGAATCAGTTCTTTTGATAATTCATCAATCTCCTGATATTCATACAATATCTTCTGAAACAGATCTAAAACATACTCTTGTCTTCCCACTGGTATTTTAATTATGTGATTAGAGAAAAAGCTAATTAGCTGATCTTTGCCAAAGAGTTGATAAAAGGGAGCTAAGTATTTTTCATGAAAATAAAGATTGATCAACTCTACGGAGGAAGGATTGTTTTCATTTGGGAATCCTTTATGTAGTTCCCCTTTTGCTACGAAGATAAGGCACCCACGCTCAACATTATATAAAGAGTGATTGATCGTCATACTTCGTGCACCATTTACTAAGTAACCGATTTCATAATAAGGATGGAAATGCGAAGTTTGATTGGTATAGTTCGCATCACGTTTTACTTGCTCAATTAAAAAATCATCGGTTCGTTCAAACATTTCATTCATTCAGTATCTCTCCTGATATCAGTTAGTAAGTGAAAAAATCCTACCATAAGTTCGAGAAAATGACAATAAATCTGTATTTCTGGCATTATTTAATAGCTAATTGGTGGCTAATACAGATTACTATTGGTAGTATGTTAAGCGGGAGAAAGAGAATGATATGGCTAAGATTGTTTAACGAGAGAAAATATTAAATGGTAATCTAGCAAAAGTATTTGCTATGATAGCAGTACCAATCGTAGCAAATAACTTTATACAGACTTTGTATAACCTAGCGGATACCTATTTGTATGCGAGAGAATTTTAAAGATGGGAGTACAGAGTATATGGTATTCTGTCGTAATTAGTAATGCATTATCAACATTGGTCCTTTATATTCTATATCGCACGAATATTTGGAGAAAACAAGTTGTCAAATTACAAAAATAAATGAGCTTAATACTTGCATACTAGCACTTGAATGATTATAATATATTTTGTGGAAAACAATAACTTTGATGGAAGATATTGTGTTTCTGCTAGAATTCTAAAAGGAAAGAAGGATTGTCTTATGGTATGTAGTAGGTGTGGAGCACAGCTTCCAAACGATGCAGTATTCTGTAACAATTGTGGGGCGAATCTAAGTCAGTCAGTACAGCAACCACAGGTGCAACAACAGCCACAGGTGCAACAACAGCCACAGATGCAACAACAGCCACAGATGCAATATCAACAATATCAGCAGATGCAACCAAAGCCGGAAGTAATCCAGCCAAAAGCAAACACAGGTATTACTGTAGGTTTGGTAGCAGCAGCAATGTTTTTCTTAGGTATGTTAGGTGACTATACGTCAAGTGTATTTGCTTTAATTCCAGTAGGAACATTAGCAACTTATGTGTTATTTAAAGAACAGGATAACTGGCTACGTAAATGTGCAGTTAGAGCAATTGGTACTGTCATTAGTTTTATTGTTTTAGGATTCTTAATTGATGTATTTTTCGATTTCTTCAATGTAATCCAAACTTTTGTTGGTTGGGATATCAATGCAAGCCAGAGTGCCTTCCGTAAACTTGATGATATTCGTAATGTTTTAATTATGATCTTAAATGCGTTACAGCATATCTTCTTATTCGCTATGGGCGTACATGCTTTAGCAATGAAGACAACAAGAATGCCAGTAGTGGATGGATTAATTGACAGACATATGAAATAGAAATTGTGATTCTAATTCATACATAAGAGTGCTGTTGCAAAGGACAACTTTTGTAGCAGCACTTTTCTTTTTACCTTTTCGTATGAATCTTTGATAATATTGTGTATAATAAGATGTAATATTTTAGATGGAGGTTTTAATAATGAAAGTTAGTTTTACTAAGGAACAGGCTGCTTTTCTAAAACAAATTGGTATTAACTTTTCTTTAAATGGAAATTTAGATGATGAACATCTTGCCGAGATTGATATGGTTGTAACTGATTATCTGATCGATCATGGTATTGATGAAGATGAAAGTGTGAATGCAACAGGAAAGATGTGTGAAGCAATTTTAGAAATTGTCAGTGGTTGATAATACATTGCCATTAACTTGAAAGATAAGTAAAAAGGTGTTACGATAAGCATTGGTAAATGATAATGATACATTGCACTATATTGTTAAGGAGGAAAGATAGATGAAATTTGAAACATTACAAAAAGATATGGTCGCTGCTATGAAAGCAAGAGATAAAAGCAGAAAGGATAGTATCTCATCATTAATTTCTGCAATCAAAAAAGTTGCAATTGATACAGGTCATCGTGATGAAATCACAGATGAAATTGCTGATCAGGTAATATTAAAAGAATTAAAAACAGTAAAAGAGCAATTAGATACTTGCCCAGCAGAGCGTACAGAATTAAAAGCAGAATATCAAGCAAGATATGATGTAATTAGTGAATATGCACCAAAACTATTAAGTGCAGAAGAAGTAAAGAACATAATCACTTCTCAGTTTGCCGATGCAGTAGCAACTAAAAATAAGGGCGAGATCATGAAGGTTGTTATGAAAGAACTCAAGGGAAAAGCGGATGGTAAAGTCATTAACCAAGTGGTAGCTGATCTCTGTAAATAATAACAGAATTTATTATATAGAAGGTTTGTTTTGGAATATTAAGTCTGAAACAATACCTTCTTTTTTTGAATGGATACCAACAGGATTATTGACACATACACTTTAGTATGGTAACATGATAAAACAATAAATTATTTAAAGGATGGATGCCATATGAAAAAAATTTGCTCTCTATTACTAGTTGTTCTTATGATTTCATGTATACTAACCGCATGCGGTACCAAAGAAAAAGCTACAGATTCGCCAGCGAAAGATGTAGCAACCGAGGAGAATGGCACTAAGAATACCGATAATTCTCTACAGTACATAAAAGACAATGGTAAATTTGTTTTAGGTTTAGATGCTTCTTTCCCACCAATGGGATACAAGGACGAAGATGATAATATCGTAGGTTTTGATATCGATCTTGCAAAAGAAGTATGCAAGAGAATGGGCGTAGAACTAAAGCTTCAGCCAATCAACTGGACAGCAAAAGAACAGGAACTTACCACAAAGAATATCGACTGTATCTGGAATGGTTTAAGCTATAGTGAGGAACGTGCAGAAGCTATGACATTAAGCCAGGCATATATGAATAATAATCAGGTAGTCGTTGTATTAAAAGACAGTGATATCAAGGTTGTTGCAGATCTTGCTGGGAAAATAGTTGCAATCCAGAACGGTTCTACAGCTTCCGATGCAATGGATGAGCATAAAGAAGTAACAGATACCTTAAAACAATTAGTTAAAGTTGATGATAATGTACAAGCAATGATGGACTTAAAGATTGGTGGCTCCGATGCTGTTGTAATGGATGAAGTAGTTGCATTGTATTATATGGAGAAGGATCCAGATGCTTATCGTGTAATAGATGGCAGCCTCGCAGCAGAACAATATGTGATTGGCTTTAGAAAAGGCGATGATGCATTAAAGAACGAAGTTGAGAAGTGTCTAAAAGAAATGAAAGAGGATGGGACATTAGCTAAAATTTGTACTACATGGTTTGGCAAGGACGTTAACACTATCCAATAATTCACGGAGGAATCATGTCACAGGAAGCAATATGGAAATTATTTAAATTGATGTTAGATGCATCAGCAATGACAGGAAAGTTATTTTTCTTTACATTATTAATTGGCCTGCCATTAGGATTACTATTAGCATTGGGACGGATGTCACGAATATGGGTTATTAGCTATCCAATTCGATTCTTTTTGCTAGTCATGCGAGGAACACCACTCATTTTACAGCTATTTTTCTTCTATTTTGGACCATATTATTTATTCGGTGCAACCATGCAGCGTGTAACAGCAGCAATTGTTGGTATGGGACTGAATTACGCCGCATACTTTGCTGAGATATATCGTTCTGGGATACAATCAATGCCAAGAGGGCAATACGAGGCAGCAACGGTACTTGGTTTTACAAGGAGGCAGACATTTTTTAAGATCATATTGCCGCAGGTAATTAAGCGTATTCTTCCACCAATGGGAAATGAGTTTATGACATTGGTCAAGGATACAGCTCTTGTTAACTGCATTGGAGTTGGAGAAATCTATCTTTTAGCAAAAGATACGATGAGTACAGAGGGTTCTATCATTCCTTTGCTTATGGCAGGTGCATTTTATCTGATCATGAACTCAATTGTTTCCCGTTGTATGAGTATTACAGAAAAGAAATTAGATTATTATCGATAAGGAGATAAAAAGATGAGTGTTGTTGAAGTGACCAATTTAAGAAAAAAATTCGGCCGCCTGGAAGTCCTAAAAGATATCTCTTTGTCGATTGAGGATGGTGAGATTATCTCAATCATCGGTTCTTCTGGATCTGGTAAATCGACGTTATTACGCTGTCTTAATCGGTTGGAAACCATTGATGGTGGAACGATTGTTATTGATGGAGATACGATGGTGACAACTAACAAGAAAGTGGAGTATGCCAGTGATGAGGTATTAAAAAAGATTCGCATGAAAACCGGTTTGGTCTTTCAGAATTTTAATCTATTTCCACATTATACAGTATTAAGAAATATTACAGAAGCCCCAATACATGTTGTGGGAATGAAAGAAGAAGACGCCATAAGGGAAGCGAAAGATTTATTGGAGCGTCTGGGGTTGGCAGATAAAACTGATAGTTATCCATATGAATTATCAGGAGGACAGTCGCAACGAGTTTCGATTGCACGTGCCCTTGCCCTAAAGCCGAAGATTTTATTTTTTGATGAACCAACTTCAGCGTTAGATCCAGAATTGACAGGAGAAGTATTAAAAGTAATTAAATCCTTAGCAAGTCTGCATATGACGATGATTATTGTAACACATGAAATGGGATTTGCTCGGGAAATATCAGATCGACTAATATTTATGGATCAAGGTGTAATCGTTGAAAATGGTACACCAGATGAAGTATTTGCTTCTGACAATGAAAGAACAAGATCATTCTTAGGAAAATTTATGGATTAATACAAGTGGCTGTGAAAAAACAGCAAAACAGATGAGCGAGAGAGGTGGGGAATCATATTAGAATTTTGCTATGTCCGGCCGAAAGGGAAAGGCAGTCAAATTCTAATATGATTCCCCACCTCTCTCCTCATTGCAGTTTTTACACAGCTAATTTTTTATTCAAAAAATTTGGATATATTATTGTGTATCAGTTTGCCATCATGGAGAATAATAAACTTATAATTGTTTGACATCGTATAAGAAAGCTCAATAATATTTCTTGTGTATGAGATAAGGAAGGAGTTTGAGGAGATGAAAGTTGTTGTAGCAATTGATTCATACAAGGGTAGTTTATCTTCAATGGAGGCAGGAAGAGCAACAAAAGACGGAATCTTAAAAGTAATGGATGCTTAGGTAGAAGTTGTTCCATTAGCAGATGGAGGAGCAGGATTGACTGATACGGTAGCAACCATGATCACTGGTGCTCAAGGCATCATGTCTTCAGTTTTGCGTATCATCACATCTGGTATCTTGGCAGGAACTCTGATAAAGACGGGCGCTGCGGCCAAGATTGCAGAAGTCATTGTTGGTAAGCTTGGTCAGAAGAGAGCATTTATCTCACTTGCTATTGCAACGATGATTTTGTGTGCAGTAGGTGTATTTATTGATATTGCAGTTATTACGGTTGCTCCGATTGGATTAGCGATTAGAGAACGTGCTCGTCTGAATAAAGCAAGTATCTTACTTGCTATGATCGGTGGTGGTAAAGCAGGAAATGTAATCTCTCCAAATTCGAATACGATAGCAGCAGAAAACTTTGAAATTGATTTAGCTCAGTTTAGCATAACGGAACGATTGAAACTGATTCCTTATGAAGCACTAATTGGTTTAACAACAACGATTGTATCTATTATTGTATATTTAGTCGTGTAAGAATATAAGAGAATAGAGACTGTGAAAAAACTGCAAAAAAGATGAACACTTTTTTGTGGAATTATGAATTATTTCAACGTAAACTAGAAAGAGAACTTGACGAGGCAGGTTTGTAGTAGTACAATAATATATATAATAGTTTTGTGACTAAACTAAATATTGCATAAAGAAAAGGAGTAATACTATGAGATTTTTTGTTGATACTGCAAAAGTAGAAGATATTAAAAAAGCAAACGATATGGGTGTTATCTGTGGTGTAACAACGAACCCTTCCTTAATCGCAAAAGAGGGAAGAGATTTTGTTGAAGTAATCAAAGAAATCACTTCAATCGTAGATGGACCAATCAGTGGCGAAGTTAAGGCTACTACATTAGATGCTGAAGGTATGATCAAAGAAGGTAGAGAAATCGCTGCAATTCATAAGAACATGGTTGTTAAGATTCCTATGACAGTGGAAGGTTTAAAAGCAGTTAAAGTATTATCTGCAGAAGGAATTAAAACAAATGTTACATTAATCTTCTCTGCTAACCAGGCTTTATTAGCTGCTAGAGCAGGTGCTACTTATGTATCTCCATTCTTAGGTAGATTAGATGATATCTCTATGCCAGGTATTGACTTAATTCGTAATATCGCTGATATCTTTAGCGTTCATCAGATTAAGACTGAGATCATCGCTGCAAGCGTACGTAATCCAATTCATGTTACTGACTGTGCATTAGCTGGTGCTGATATTGCAACAGTTCCTTATAGTGTAATTGAGCAGATGACAAAACATCCATTAACAACTCAGGGTATTGAAAAATTCCAGGCTGATTATAAAGCAGTTTTTGGTGATAAATAAAATAGAACATAAGTTATGAGGCTGTTTCAGAGTTGAACTTTGAAACAGTCTTTTTAATTTTCTTATAAAGGGCGAAAAAAATGTTTTCATTTAAAAAAAAATAAGATATAATAGTCTCCAATGAAAAGGAGGTTACAAATGAGAAAAATAGTTACTAAGTTAAAGAACATTGGAATACGCTTAAGAATTGCATCTTTGGCTGTATTAGCATTATGCTTAATATTTACCATGCTAGTGCTAACATATTTGACAGATAATATGGTGATCATTATATCTGGATTTGTAATATTTGCAGCCATCGGTGCATCATTTACGAGAGTTATCTCAGTATCAATCATTCAAGAAATTAAAGACTTTCAAAAGATTATTGAGGAAGTAGCGAATGGTAACCTTGATATTATAGTCGAGGATTCTTTAAAAACAGCAGATGAATTTGGTACTTTTGCAGAAGCTTTAGAAAAGACATTAAGTCAGTTGAATCAATACCATTCTTATATTAGCGAAGTATCTCAGGTATTGGATCATATTGCAGATGGAGATATGAATGTGGAACTTAACCAAGCATATGATGGTCAATTTCAAGTGATCAAACATTCATTACTTCAGATATCCTCTTCATTAAATAGTACTCTAAACGGAATCAATCAATCGGCAGATTCGGTTGCATCAGGGTCAGAAAAAATGCAGCAAACTTCTGCAAGATTATCAGAAGGAACCGCTGATCAGGCAAGTTCTATTGAGGAAGTTACGGCATCAATTCAAGAGATCTCCACTCAAGTAGCTGCTAATGCTAATAATGCAGTGACAGCAAAAGATATGATGGATTCTATGAGTATAACGGCAGAAACAAGTAACGATAAAATGACGGAATTACTAGGAGCTATGGAGAATATTAGAAAGTCCTCCAATGATATCGTAGATATCATTCAGACAATAGAAGGGATTGCAAGTCAAACCAATTTGCTATCTTTAAATGCATCGATTGAAGCAGCACGAGCAGGAGAAAGTGGTCGAGGATTTGCAGTTGTTGCAGGCGAGATTGGTAATCTAGCGAACCAGAGTGTTGCTGCAGTAAAATTGACTTCGGAATTAATTAATAACACACTTTCAGCAGTACAAAGAGGTGTTGAACTAGCTGGTGTTTCTGCAAATTCTACAAAAGAAGTATCGAAAGTTGCAAAAGAAGTAGTTGCTGTAATGGAGGAAATTAGCAACAATTCTCAGATTCAGAATGAGTTGATTTCTCAATTTACATTAGCAGTAGAGCAAATTGCAAACGTTGTCGACAGTAATCAGCAGACAGCCATTGAAAGTGCAGAAATGGCAGAATTATTGAAAGAAGAGGCATATGCTCTACGAGAAAAAGTAGAAGCATTTAAGTTGTATTAATATAAAATATTATAGATTTAAAAAAAACTATTGAAAAGAGCATAACTTCGTGTTATGCTCTTTTATAAGCTATGGTTATGTCTTTTTGTGCTAAAGCACGATTATTTCACAAACGAATAAAGTGTAATAATAAGACTTTGATAGAGGTGCAACAATTATTAGTAACATTTTCATTAACAGGAATGTAGAGGATGCGAAAGGAATTGTTGCCGAAGTGATAAGGTTTTCCTGGAATCTTATTGCTGGGCTGATGCAAAATATGTATCAGACTGTCACATAATTATGTGGAGCGCTATCATACCTGAAGTACATATCAAATCCTATGATTTTTTTCTTATGTAATTTTGGTCATGAAGCAGCTTTAAGACTGTTCCATGGCTAATTTTTTTAGGAGGAATATAGGATGAGTAATTCAAGAAAAATGAAAGTAGTATTAATGAGTTTACTTTCGCTCGTACTCGTTGTAATGCCATTAGTTCCTGTAATGACTGCAAATGCACAGTCAACAATGAATATGGAAGTACAGGTAACTGAGGAGTCTGACAGCGGATACACATCAGTAGAAGAAGCACAACAGATAATCGATCAAAAAAGTGAAGAAATGGACGCACTGAATCAGGAAATCGAAGAGGTAAATCTTTACCTGACAAAGGAACAAGTTCCATTTTATGCAACATTCTGGGCTTTGATACCACCGATTGTTGCAATCGGATTAGCATTGATTACAAAGGAAGTTTATCTTTCCTTATTCGTAGGTATTGTAGCAGGAGCGTTGCTATATGCTAATTTCAATCCAATAAAAACAATTGAGAATATCTTTGACGCTGGTATCATTGCTAACTTATCGAATAGCGGACACGTTGGTATCTTAATCTTTTTAGTAGTGTTAGGTATCATGGTAAACTTAATGAATAAAGTTGGTGGAAGTGCTGCTTATGGACAATGGGCTAGTACTAAGATTAGATCCAGAAAAGGTGCGATGGCGGCTACTTTTGGTTTAGGCGCAGCAATTTTTGTGGATGATTACTTCAACTGTTTAACCGTTGGTTCAGTTATGCGACCAGTAACGGATAAATTTAAGGTTTCCAGGGCAAAACTTGCTTATATCATCGACTCGACAGCAGCACCAATTTGTATCATTGCACCAATCTCATCATGGGCTGCAGCGGTAACTGGTATTGCGGAAGGACAGGATGGATTTAGTCTTTTTATAAAAGCAATCCCTTATAACTTCTATGCAATCCTGACAATCGTTATGGTAGTGGGCATGATCATCTTAAAATTTGATTTTGGTCCTATGGAAAAGCACGAAGAAAATGCTATAAATGGTGATTTATATACAACAGATGCAAGACCATACGCAGATGTAGAGAATCAAGAAGTAGCAGGAAAAGGAAAAGTGATCGATCTGATCCTTCCGGTTGTAATGTTGGTTGCATGTTGTGTTGTAGGACTTTTATATACCGGAGGATTCTTTGATGGAACATCCTTTATCGATGCATTTGCAAATAGTGATGCTTCTTTAGGGTTAGCTTATGGTTCCTTTATTGCTTTAGTGTTAACTTTCTTATTATACATTCCTAGAAAAGTTATTACTTTAAAAGGCTTTACAGAAGCAATTCCAGAAGGATTCAAATCCATGGTACCAGCAATCTTAATCTTAGTTTTTGCATGGACATTAAGTGGAATGACAAGATTATTAGGTGCTGATGTCTTTGTTCACGATTTAGTAGAAGGGGCTGCAGGTTCTCTTCAGTTATTCTTACCAGCAGTTATCTTTTTGATTTCTATTGGTTTAGCATTTGCAACTGGTACATCATGGGGGACATTCTCTATCTTGCTTCCAATCGTATTTGCTATCTTAGAACCAGGTTCTGAAATGTTGATCATCGCTGTATCTGCATGCTTAGCAGGTGCAGTATGTGGCGATCACATTTCACCAATTTCGGATACGACGATTATGGCATCGACAGGAGCGCAGTGTGATCATATCAATCATGTAACTACTCAGTTACCATATGCCTTAATTTGTGCAGGGGTATCCTTTGTATGTTATATTATTGCAGCATTTGTTCAAAATTGGTTGATTGCATTACCAATTTCGATTGCACTTATGATCATAACTATTGTTTGTATTGATAAGTTCTGTAAATCAAGCAAGGTATTAGAATATAAAATAACAGATACAGAAAAAAAATAATCGAATCTTAACGACGGAGGCTATCGTATTTTCATAATCAGAAGTGCGATAGCCTATCTTATTATTGCTAATTCCGTTCTATTGGATATGGTAAATCAAAGACAGGCATACTATTATTCATAAAAAAGTTAAGAAAGGTGGTTCAGTATGAAACTCAGGACAATGTTGTTGCTGATGTTACTAACATTGGCTCTTGTACTTGGTTTATTTGCACCAATACAAGCTAAGGCAGATGAGTCATCAAGATTTGATCTGAAGGATCTATCTGGAAAGACGGTAATCCTTCATACGAATGATATTCATGGACGTGTGGATCAGGGAATAGACAATAGTGTGGGAATCTCAGCAGTTGCAGCCTTAAAAAAGATATGTATCGCGAATGGGGCGGAAGTTCTGCTCTTGGATGCAGGCGATACATTTCATGGAAAACCAATAGCAACCATTGATAAAGGCGAGACTATTGCAACACTAATGAATGCTTGTGGCTATGATGCCATGGCATTAGGTAATCACGACTATAATTATGGATGGAACCATGTGCTTGAGTTAGAAAAAAAACTGAACTTCCCAATACTTGCTTCTAATGTGGTAAAGGAAAAAGATAAGACACCATTTGTCAAAAATCATATTATCATTGAGAAAAATGGCATAAAGTACGGAATATTTGGACTTTCAACAATGGAAACAGTTACTAAGACAAATCCGAACAATGTAGTTGGACTTACATTTTTTGACCCAGTGAAACAGGCCAAAACGGAAGTTCAGCAGTTGAAGTCGGAGGGAGCTGAATTAATCATCGGATTAGGACATATTGGAATTGATGAAAGCTCCATTCCAACTTCGGTCGATCTGCTCAATGAAGTTAATGGCATTGATTTATTTATTGATGGACATAGTCATAGTACATTACAAAGCTGTATTGAAAAGAATGATTCCAAAACCTTATTGGTTAGCGATGGACAGTATTTAAATACCATAGGTTGTGTAGTGATCGATTCAGATAAAAAAATGACTCCTTATTCCCTTGATGTAAATGCTTTAAAAACAATGAATATTCGAGTTGAATTATTAGAAGACGAAACCGCAGCCAGTGTGGATACAAAAGTAGGCAATGTACTTGTAGAAGCGAATGAAAAAATGAGTGAGTCTTTAAAAGAAGTTGTAGGAACGACAACAATAAGATTAGATGGAGACCGAGAAAATGTACGTACTTCGGAGACTAACTTAGGTAATTTGGCTGCAGATGCCATTCGATGGGCTGCGAATACACAAATAGCAATGACGAATGGCGGTGGGATTCGTACTTCTATTGAAGTGGGAGATATTACGAAAGGTATGTTATCTGAGGTATTTCCATTTGGTAATATCATAGTATCAAAGAAGGTAACTGGTCAGGCAATTAAAGATATGCTAGAGCATGGTGTCAAAGATTATCCGGCAGCAAGTGGTGGATTTCCTCAGACCTCTGGAATGACATTCACGATCAATGCTAATCAAGATCCGGGAAATCGGATCAGTGATCTTAAGATTGGTGGAAAAACAATGGATCCCAAGGCTATGTATACGCTTTCTTCCAATGACTTTACAATTGCAGGTGGTGATGGTTATACGATGATTGGCAATGATGCCTTCCCAACGTTGTTTGAGTATGGTGCATTAGATGAAGCATTGATTGCTTATTTAAAGACAAATCCTTCGACAGAATCTTATGCGGTTGGACGAACTACTGTGATTGGTGTAGGAGAGTCGGAAACGAAAGGAACGGATGAAGCGATAGTTATGGATGAAAAAGAAGAAATCCCAACAGTAGCAGACGTTGTTACAACCTACACTGTAACCAAAGGAGATTATTTAAGAAAGATTGCAAAGAGGTTATATGGCAACGAAAGTATGTGGAAACAGATTTATGAATGGAATAAGGATAAGATTCAGAATCCAGACTATATACAAATCGGTTGGGAATTAGTATTATTAAGTGAGTAGACTTTAAGAATGCTGTTATGCGATGTCAAATAGATAAATAATACATCTTGTAGCAGCATTCCCTGAAAAGAAAGATAATGGTTAAGATATAAAAGAAAAGGAGTACATAGATATGATTTATACTGTAACATTTAATCCAGCTCTTGATTATGTCATTGATGTTGATGAACTACAGAATGGTATGGTGAACCGTACGAAGAATGAGAAAGTTTTTTGTGGGGGGAAAGGAATTAATGTATCCATTGTTCTTAAGACATTGGGAGTAGATAGCAAGGCACTAGGGTTTGTTGCTGGATTTACAGGAAAAGAGATTGAAGATAGAGTGAAGAAAGCGGGGGTAATTGCTGATTTCATCTCATTGAAAGATGGTATTAGCAGAATTAATGTTAAAATTCGCTCCCACGCAGAAACGGAGCTGAATGCACAAGGACCTAAGATATTAAAAGAAGACATCGACTCGTTTTTTCATAAGTTAGATGCTATTATGGATGGAGATTTATTAATATTAGCAGGTAGTATTCCATCTTCGTTGCCTTCCAATCTATATGAAAAGATTATGGAGTACTTACAAGCCAAGCAAGTTAAAATTGTAGTGGATGCTACGAAAGACCTATTAAAAAACGTATTAAAGTATCATCCATTTTTAATTAAGCCAAATCATCATGAACTAGCAGAACTTTTTGATGCAACGATACAGTCCAAAGAAGATGTGATTCGATATGCAAAGATGTTACAGAAGATGGGTGCTGTCAATGTACTGGTATCCATGGGGGCAGAGGGGGCTATCTTGGTAGATGAATTTGAACAGGTTCATAGTATTGGTACTCCATCTGGCAATGCAAAGTATTGTGTAGGTGCAGGCGATTCTATGGTTGCAGGATTTATCGCAGGATATTTAATGGATGGAACGTATGATACTGCATTGAGATTTGGTGCTGCAGCTGGAAGTGCAACTGCATTTTCAGAAGGATTAGCAACAAAAGAAATGATTGAGGAGTGCATAGGACAGATTCTTTTGGGTAACATTTAAGTTAGACTATTGATTCAAGGAGTAAAACTTATGCAAAAGATTCTGTGTCTTAATCTAGCAGAGATGATGAATGGTATCTATGAAAAGGACGGTACGTTCATGATTTCTGTTTCTAATATGTTAGCGGAGAGCGGATATTCAAGGTTTACACGAGTGTATATCGGCTCTTCTTTTTGCGCAATTTATTTTCTGCATGCCAGCACAGATATGATCAAGTCTGTCAATCTGGTTTGTGAGAAAGAACAGTGTAAGATGACACTTGTATTACCAATCTTTACAGAAAAGTATCTGGATAAAGCAAAAGAGCAAATCAAAAAATTAGTTGATGCCGCCGGTGTATACCTAGATGAAATTACAGTTAATGATTTCGGTATGTTAGAGTATATTCATAACAATTATAAGCAAAAGATCAATCTCGGTCGTTTGTTTATGAAAGATTATCGTGATAAGCGGTATAGCGAGTATTTTCACTCTTGCGTAAAGCCAAAAATTTTTAATATCACTATGCTTGAGCTGATGAAACAATATAATATCCATGGAGTGGAATTGGATTTAACGCATGAAAAGATAGATTTAAGTGAGGCACCTTCCAATCTGACTATAGGTTTTCATTATCCATATTGCTATCAGACGGTAGGACATATCTGTGAAATTGGTTCCACGAATCAGTCCATCGATAAAAAGTATCGAGCGAACTATAATTGTAGTTTTGAATGTGAGAGTCAGATTGTTCATTATACATCCGAAGAAGGGGGCCACTACCTGAAACATGGAAGAGCGGTTTATTTTGAAAATCCGGATTGTAATATCATGAATGCAAAGCAGATACGCCTGATTTATACGTCAAAGCAGTTAGGAGGAGAAAAATGAAAGTACTAGTGCCTTTGAATCAAAAAGAGAATTTGGAAAGGTATATTTCCTGTGGCGCAGGTGAGTTTTATCTTGGATTTTATGATAATTCCTGGCGTGTTATCTTCGGAGAGTATGGAGATATCAATCGTCTGACTGGTTTTAAGGAAGCAGCCAATCCTCATTGTTTTGAAGAAGTGATCAATATCATCAAGGAGAATAAAGGACGTGATCAAAAGATATTTATTACGTTTAACTCGAGTCTATATTCTTCAGAACAGCTACTTTTTATTGAACGATATATGCAGCAGTTAAAGGAAGTGGATTGTGATGGAGTTATTGTTTCCTGTATCGAACTAGTCGAACTAGCAAAAAAAATAGGCTTATATTGTGTAATCAGTACGATTGCAGGAGTGTATAATCGCGATATCGCAAGATTTTATATTGAGCATGGAGCTAATCGTATTATTTTGCCACGAGATTTATCAGTTGATGAAATTGAAACCATTGTTCAGGCACAGCCGAGTATTGATTATGAAGTATTTATTATGAGAAATGGATGTGCATATTCTGACTCCAATTGTCTAGGAATGCATCGAAGGGAATTAAGTTCTGTGTGTAGTACGCTTTGTAGGTCAGAGCATGATATTTTTCTAGAAGAGGATAACTTTAGAAATCGTCACGATGCAGAGTTGAATAATCATGTATTCTGCAATGATTTTCATAATATAACCTGTGGAGTCTGCAGTATTTATCGTTTTGTAAAAATGGGAATTGCAGCAGGAAAAATTGTTGGGAGATCGGATGATTTAGAGAATATTTGCAACGATATTCAGCTTGTGAAACAAAACGTAGAAATTGCAAAGGAATGCAATTCACAGGAGGAGTATTTGGAACGTATGGTCTTTCCACGAGGAAGAGAAGATATCTGTAAAATGGGCCTTTCCTGCTATTACCCAGAAATGCGTTTTAGATAAAAAATTGAAAAAATCAGTCAAATATGGTAAAATATACTTAATTAGTTAGATTTTTAGTCGAAATATGAAAGAAGGTTAGAAGATGGAAGTAGATCTACGATTCCAAATAGCCAGTTTCTTTTTTTATTTAATCATTGCATTTCAATATTTTTCTGGGCGGCGTTTGTCAACTATGTCAAACAAGATATTTAAAATCATGGTAATTGTTTGTGGATTCAATTTGATTTTTGATATGTCCACAGTTGTATCACTTCATTATTATGATATAGTTCCAGCATGGATTAATCGATTATTGCATCAGTTTTTCATAGGGTCACTGGATCTATTTATTGCATTATTTTGTCTGTTTGTTATTACTTTAGTCCATGATATTCGATATCATTTAAAACGTCATATTCTTTGTTTTGTACCATTTGTAATTTCCATAATTGTAGTTATTTTTGGAGACCTGCAATATTATATTGATGACAAGGCAAGATACTCGTATGGAACCGTAGTATTTACCATATATATTTCAGTTGCACTCTATCTTCTGATTACACTGATTAATCTATTTCGATATCGTAAAATATTGAAAAGAAAGACTAGGTTACTCATACTAGCAGCTATTTCAGGAGAAGCGATTGCTGCTTGTATTCAGTTATACAATCCGAATCTTTTAGCCTCTAGTTTAGCTATGGTACTCATGTTGACTTTTACCTTTTATACAATGGTCAATCCGTCAGAGTATATTGAAAAGGAGACTGAAATTCTAAACCGTTATGCATTTATCACAATGCTAAATGAGAAGTTTGGAAGTAAGAAAGAGTTTTATGTCCTTAATGTCAGTTTTGATGACTGGGGAGTACTAAATACAAGGTTTGGACAAGATTTTTCTTTTCGTGTAATGTCTGTGATGGCACAATTCATGGAGACTACTTTTCATACGAATGTATACCGTTCAAGAACAAAGTGTTTAAGCATGTTAATTGATGAAGATAAAGACCGTATTCGAGAAATTGCCAGACATATTTTTATTAAACTGGAGGACAGCATAAAGATCGATCAAGTAGATGTGGTATTAAAACCTCATCTACTTGCAATCAAATGTCCAGAATATGCGAAAAAGCAAGAAGATATCTTCAATATCTTAGAAATGCTGATTTATAAAGGGTTCGCAGAAAAAGATCAAGAAAAGAAACTTATCTTTTATGACAAGAATATGCAGGCTAAATTAGAACGTTATATAACAATTGAGAGAATGTTAAAGGATGCGGTAGAAAAAGATGGTTTTGATGTAGTATATCAGCCAATCTATTCTAGAAAGGATCAGCGAATAAATTCTTGCGAAGCGTTGGTACGATTAAAGGATACCCAGACGATAGGGTTTGTTTCTCCGGAAGAATTTATCACAATTGCTGAGCGAATGGGTGTAATAGTGGAACTTGGAAGGATTGTTTTTAAAAAGGTATGTGAATTTGCGAAAAGTCATTCTTTAATGGAGAAAGGAATTGAGTACATTGAAGTTAATCTATCGGCAATTCAGTATTTAGATCCTAATTTAGCAGATTCGTTAGTAGAAATTATGAGGATATATAAACTTCCAGGTACATTCTTTAACTTTGAAATAACAGAAAGTGCTGCAGTGGATAAGAATATTGTAATCCAAACGAATATTAAGAGACTACATAATGCGGGATGTACTTTTTCCATGGATGATTACGGAACAGGATATTCCAATCTGTCTATGATGATTGATATGCCATATCATATCATTAAATTGGATAAGAGTTTAATCTGGCCGTGTTATCCGCCATTAAATAAGACATCTTCGCAGAATGAATATCAGGACAGTAAGAAGAGTCATGTTGTTTTAGAGTCATCTGTTCGGATGGTAAAAAATCTGGATTATAAAATTGTGGCTGAGGGAATTGAGACACAAGAACAGTTAGATGCAATGCTTGAAATGGGCGTTGATTATATTCAAGGATATTATTTCTCAAAGCCAGTGGATGGAGAAACATTTTATCAGAAAATTGATGAATGGAATAAAATCATTAAATAAAATAACTGATAAACAGGTATAACGTTATAAGCGTGTAGATTTCCAGTCTTAAGAAGAAAGCAAATCTTAAGACTGGAATTTTTTTTGTAGTATTTTGAACAAAATTACGTTAGGAAAGAGTATTATTAATGAAGGTAGTAAATGATCAAATGATTGCTTAAGAGAGGTGTACAAAAGATAAAAAGAAATTATGATAAGATAGGAGGGGATTCTGATAGATAACGGTGGCCACGTTTCTATTGAAACATTATTTGAAAAGTATTCTAATATGGTATTTCGCATTGCGTTAATAATACAAAAAGCATAACTACAGCAGAAGATATTACACAGGAAGTATTTATGAAGGTAATTGAGCATCACATGACTTTTGAATCATATGAACATGAAAAGGCATGGTTGATACGTGTAACAATTAACCTTTGTAAATCGTATTTTAAGACAGCTTGGTTTCGAAAAACAACAGAACTTACAGAAGATGTGGCAACAGAAGATTACATATCATTAACCGTAGAGCAACAGGATTTATTACAACAGTTAAATTATTTAAAGGTAGAAGATAGGAATATCATTTATTTATATTATTATGAAGAGTATTCAATTTATGAAATCGGGGAAATTCTCGGCATGAATAAGAATACTGTTTCTACAAGATTACGAAGAGCCAAAAGCAAGCTAAAAGGATTGATGGAAGGAGATGAATTAAATGGAACAGAGGTCTAAAAAGGGAGATATTAAGATAGAAGAACTCTATGATCATATCTCGATTTCACATTCTTTTCATGACCGTGCGCTCGCTAATCTAAAAAGGGCAGAAAGAGAGCATAATTCTATGAAAAAGAACAATGTTAGGGTAACTCATATTGAGGAGTTAAGAAAGCCAAAGCAAAATAAAGGAAAGTTCGTTGCAGCAGGTTTCATAGTAGCGCTATTGATCGGTGGCATTGCAGTGATAGCTAACATGGTCGGTAATAACGACAAACGTGGTAATAATAACAAACATGCAGCTATGCAACAGGTCACACCAACACCAACTCAAGGAAGTGATGTTTCACTTACTACTGATCAGAACATGGAACCAATGATTACACCATTGCCAATTCAAGGAGAGGATGTTTACCTTGATATTGATATGCAAGAAAAACTGGAAGAACAGAGAAAGTTGAAGGAGCTGCTTTATTTAATCGTAACACAACCGGATGGGTATGAAGAGGTGGAGAAGTATTTTACAATTAAAGATGGCAAAGCCAATCTTATTTATTATAATGGAAAAAATTATGAAGTATATAAAGTAATCGAAACAATAGGGAATCCTATGGATAGTAGTCTTGTGGTGGTTAAGAGTCACGGGAAAGACATGGAAAGTCTTAAGGAAGATGATTTGTTAATCTGTCAAATTGATATGAATTTAATGCAAAAGGACAATGTGATTGAGATTCCGTTGACCAATATGACCTATAAGTTGATTTATCAAGATCAGAGATTAAGTCAGATTCAATATATGGATCCTACAGATACCGTAAGAGGGACATTTACGTGGAATGGGGAGCAGTGGATCGCAGATGATAATGCCTTAATTCAGATTCTGGCGATTAAAATATGCAATGCCTATTTTAGTGGTGATATTGATCAAGTGAAAGAATTAGTGGCTTCAGAGGATATAATTGCATGCGAAAAAAACATACTCGATTCAATGCAGCCATATCTGATCAAATGGGACCCGAAATTTGTTACTCGAGAAGAACTATTTGGAGTATCCTGTCAGTTCTATGGCCCACAGGATGAAGACAGCTATTCGTATCTTTCTCTTGATATACAATATGAGAATGAAAGGTATGTGGTAAAAAGTATGGCATTAGAAAAATAGATCGGTTTAAGACCAAGAAAAAAGTAAAAAGACATTTTCAAATCTGAGAAACTTGCAAAGCATGTTTTTCAGATTTGAAAAAAGTTCTTGCAAATTGATGGGAATAGATATATAATAAGCACAATATCAGCGAAGATAAAAGCTACGATTTTAAAAGTTTTTCAGAGAGCCGGTGGGTGGTGTGAATCGGTAAATGTAGAAATCTTTCCACTTTTGGAGCTGTCGGTGAAAACCGAAGGTTAGTACTCTTTATCGTACTTTATGAGTGGTCGATCAACATCGGCAATTTGGGTGGCAACGCGGAATCCTTTCGTCCCATGTGTATGCATGAGGTGGAGGGCTTTTTTTATACCTTAAAAGCCCTGAAACCTACTATATTTAATATCGGTATTGATATAAAGGTACCAAATAGGAGGAATATTATGTTAGATTTAAAATTCGTAAGAGAGAATCCGGATATCGTAAAACAGAATATTAAGAATAAGTTTCAGGATAAGAAACTTCCTTTAGTTGATGAAGTTATTGAGCTTGATGCCGAAAGCAGAAATGTAAAACAGGAAGCAGATAGTTTAAGAGCAGACCGTAATAGAATTAGTAAACAAATTGGTGGCTTAATGGCTCAGGGTAAAAAAGAAGAAGCCGAAGCTATGAAGAAAAAAGTAACAGAAGAATCTGATCGTCTTCTTGAGTTAGAAGCAAAAGAATCAGAGTTACAGGAAAAAATCACAAAGATCATGATGACAATTCCAAATATCATCGATCCTAGTGTTCCAATTGGTAAAGATGATAGCGAAAACGTAGAAATTAAAAAATATGGTGAGCCAGTAGTTCCAGATTTCGATGTACCTTATCATGCAGAAATCATGGAAAAATTCAATGGTTTAGACTTAGACTCTGCTCGTAAAGTTGCAGGTAATGGTTTCTACTACTTAATGGGCGATATTGCAAGATTACATTCTGCTGTAATCTCTTATGCAAGGGATTTTATGATCGATCGTGGATTCACATACTGTGTACCACCATATATGATTCGTAGTAACGTTGTTACTGGCGTTATGAGTTTTGCAGAAATGGATGCTATGATGTACAAGATTGAAGGTGAAGACCTTTACTTAATCGGTACTTCTGAACACTCCATGATCGGTAAATTCATCGATACAATCAACAAGGAAGAAGATCTTCCATACACATTAACAAGTTATTCTCCATGTTTCAGAAAAGAAAAAGGTGCTCATGGTATCGAGGAACGTGGTGTTTACCGTATCCACCAGTTCGAAAAGCAGGAAATGATCGTTGTATGTAAGCCAGAAGAAAGTCCAATGTGGTTCGATAAATTATGGCAGAACACAGTAGATTTATTCCGTTCCTTAGATATCCCAGTTCGTACATTAGAGTGCTGTTCTGGTGACTTAGCAGACCTTAAGGTGAAGTCAATCGATGTGGAAGCTTGGTCTCCAAGACAAAAGAAATACTTCGAAGTTGGTAGCTGCTCTAACTTAGGTGATGCTCAGGCTCGTAGATTAAAAATCCGTGTAAACGGCGAGAATGGCAAGTACTTTGCTCATACTCTTAACAATACAGTAGTTGCTCCTCCACGTATGTTAATCGCATTCTTAGAGAACAACTTAAATGCTGATGGTAGCGTAAGCATTCCTAAAGTATTACAGCCATACATGGGTGGTAAAGAATTTATTAAATAATATAACTACAAGTGGGTTTGTTGACTTGCTTGATATGATATAGGGGAAAGATCATTCTTTGTTGTTTTACTGTAAGCAAGAAAGAATGATCTTTTTTGATTGCTTAACCAAATCAAAGAAAGGAAACGAAAAATATATTATCATAAAATTCAATTTATTAAAAAAAGTGATTGACATTTACTATTTCTGTATTATAATTAGAAACCATATCTAAAAAATGATGGTAAAATGGTCAGAAGAATTTTACATTACAACAAAAAGGTATGAACAAGGAGCTAATATCATGAAGATTAATGTATACGTGGAAATAGCCGTGATTCTCATGAGACATGTCTGAGTAGCTAAAAAGCATAGCTATTCAGTTGTCTCTGATTGCTATGCGGTTTTCATGTATACTACTAAAAGCCGCTAACTAAAAATTTGTTAGCGGCTTTTTTAGATTTAAATCAACTACAAGGAGGAAGCGTCTATGGATTATGCAATACAGGTAACTAATTTAAAAAAGACTTACAAAGTGAAGCAAAAAGAAAAAGGGCTAATTGGAAGCATGAAGTCTTTCATTCATCCGATGTACAAAGAAATTGATGCAGTAGATAACATTAGTTTCTCTGTAACTCCAGGAGAAGTTATTGCATTTTTAGGACCAAATGGAGCGGGTAAAAGTACGACAATAAAGATGCTTACGGGTATTTTATATCCAAATCAAGGCTACTGTAAAGTTTGGGGATTAGACCCTTCCAAACATCGAAAAAAGTTAGCATACCACATTGGAACCGTATTTGGTCAGAAAGAACAGCTTTGGATGCACTTGACTCCATATGATAATTTTCAATTCTTTGCTGCTGTGTATGATATGAAAAAAGAGGAGGCAAATCAACGAATCCAGGAATTGATTGAAGTATTTGAGTTAGAGGAGTTTGTGAACACACCAGTACGTAATTTATCATTAGGCCAAAGAATTCGTTGTGAGATTGTAACCTCATTGATCCATCATCCTGATATCTTATTTTTAGATGAGCCAACCATCGGATTAGACCCTGTAGTAAAAGAAAACATTCGTTCTTTGATCAAAAAGATGAATAAAGAATTTCATACGACGATATTTTTAACAAGTCATGATATTGGTGATATTGAAAAGTTATGTAAACGAATCATTATCGTTAACCATGGAAAGATAGTGCTGGATGACTCTATGGAAGAAATCAAGTATCACTATTTACATAAAAAAATATTAGAAGTCAAGTTAAAAGAAGAAATGGAGTTAAGCCATATTCCAGGTGTTACAGTGATCAAGAGCAAGGGGGCGAATCTGAAACTAGAACTGGATACGAATGTGACCACGGTAGGAGAGGTAATGAATCAAATCGATACGAATAATCTGATTGATATCAATATCTCCAATATCCCACTCGAGCAGATCATCACCCAAATCTATAAAAGGGGGGATGAGAGTTGAGAAAATATTGGTTTATATTTAAAACAACGGTAATGGAAAGTATCCAATATATCTTAAATACGATAATCGGATTTTTTACCTACTTTATTGTTACATTTGTTTTCTTTCAGCTTTGGGTTTATATTTATTCGGACGGCCAGAACACCATTGCCGGATATGGGTTAAAGCAGATGGTATGGTATGTCATGCTAACTGAATTGATGTGGTTTGTGAATAGTAATCACACACTCCTTAGTCAGATGTCCAACGACATACGAAGTGGTGGTATTGCTTATGGCATCAATAAACCGTATCACTATCTGCTCTATTGCGTGGCGAAACACTTTGGTGATATTGCAGTGCGATTTGTTATTTATCTTGTATTAGGAGTATTACTTGGAATTTTGTTTGTTGGACCATTGGACAATTTTTGTTTATGGCAGCTTCCATTTGTTTCAATCACCTTTATTTTGGGAATGACCTTAAATGCGCTGATTCGAATGCTGATCAATATCTTATGCTTTTGGATGGAGGATGCAAAGCCAATCCAATGGATTTATGATAAGTTCATAATTGTTATTGGGACAACATTCCCTATTGAAATCTTTCCGAGATGGGCACAGGGTGCTTTACGCTTTTCGCCAATCTTTGTTATTACTTATGGTCCAGTAAAGCTGATTATTGATTTTAGTTTTCCTTTACTGTTTCAAGTTCTAGCAGCACAGTTAGCGTATCTTGTATCAGTAGCACTTATTATGTATTTCTTATATCAGAAAGGAGTGAAACGGCTCAATGTTAACGGCGGCTAAAAACCAATTAAGAGTTTCTGCATTATCTATAAAATATAATCTGATGCGAGAGATGACAAATCATGCTTCATTTATCATTAGCGTGATTTTCATGATGCTAAATAATGCGACCTTCATTATCCAATGGATCATTTTATTCTCAATACGATCAGATTTTGGTGGGTATCGAATGAAACAGGTTATGCTATTATGGGCTATTGCCTGCTCTTCCTATGGAATTGCTCATATTCTGTTTAATAAAGCATTTACAATTTCGGATTCCATTATGAAAGGACAGTTGGATTCCTTTTTGGTACAGCCGAAGAATGTATTAATTTCATTGATCACTTCTGAAACTAATACATCCTCCATTGGAGATCTGTTATACGGCATTGTTGTGGTACTAATCGTTTGTCCAGAAAAGATAGGTATCTATTTTTTATTTTCCATTTTTAGTGCCATTTCCTTTACAGCAATTGCAATACAATTTGGGAGTTTTGCATTCTGGATCGTTCGTTCCGATGTCATTGCAGACTATGTGATTAGTTCGATGATTCACTTTTCTACATACCCTGCAGATGGCATCTTTAAAGGAGTAACGAAATTAATCCTATATACGATTGTTCCAGTCGAATTCGTAAACTATATGCCATTACGTTTAATTCTACACTTTAATTTTGAGGAATTTCTCTATGTCCTATTGTTTTCCGTTGGGATAACGACAATCGCAATCGTTACTTTTTACCGAGGGTTACGGCATTATAGTTCTACGAATCTAATGTGCGGTCGAATAAATTAAGAAGCGTTCTTTGGGATCACTCATATGTGGGGTTATTTCTACGGTCTTGATTAATTCAAAATAAGTATGATTCTCTAAGAAGTCTACATAGGCTTCATCCGGATAGTAAAGAATGCAATATGCTTTTCTTGGTTCTTGCTCTAAGGACTTTTGAATATTTGTCATCACCTTCATAAAGATTGGGGGTGAGAATGGATTGAAAAAGTAAAAAACCGTATCTTCTGGAGCAATCGGATAGTCCTGTGCTTGACAAAGAAAGAAGCGGATATCACTATGCTTCCTTTGAACATAAGAATCTAGGTTATCAAGTGCAATCTTGTAGTAGTTGGGATTATACTCAATCCCTTTCGTATGGCAGCCAAAACGATAGCTGACGTAAAAATTTAAGCGTCCTTTTCCACAGCCAAAATCGACGAGGGTGTCAGTTGACGATAAAAAAAAGTTATCATATAATTGTTCTATCCATTCATAAGGTGTAGGCTCATATCGATGATTGTGAAAGGTATCTTTCCCATCGGCTTGGACTCCTCCTGTATGGATATGTAGTAACTGATCCATATATAAATTCCTTTCTTACATAAATAGGTGGTGAGATAATGCTTTGTAAAATGCGTATTGACTTAAGCAGATTTCTCTGTACAAGATCGTAATTGGCGTTGCTTGTATGGAGGTTAAGGTGTTAAAACGCCATAATTCGGTTTTGTACTTCTAAGTAATTATACATGAACTTAAAAGGAGAAACCATGAATATGAAAAATTATTATATTTTCTGGCTAAGCCAGACCGTATCACAGCTAGGTAGTTCCATGACAGGATTTGCCCTAGGAGTCTGGGCATTCTCACAGACAAAATCACCCTTTACCATGTCGATAATAAGCTTTTGCTGTTACCTGCCTTATATTATCATTAGTATGTTTGCGGGAGTATTTATTGATACACATAGTAAAAAGAAGATAATGTTGATTGCAGACTCGGTAGCTGCTCTTTGTACTCTTTTTGTTTTTGCTATGCTGCGATTGAACTGCTTTCAAATATATCATATCTTCATTGTAAACTTAATCACTAGTTTTATGAATGCCTTTCAATCTCCAGCATCCAAAGTTGCAGTAGGAATGATGGTTCCAGAAGAAAAGTTTGAAAAAGTAAGTGGAATGAATTCTTTCTCTAATTCTGTTATCATGATCTTTGCTCCAATTCTTGGAGCCACAGTATGCAGTATTTGGGGGCTTGCTGGAGTTATTTTTATTGATTTAAGCTCGTTTTTCATTGCATTTGTTACCTTGCTTTTTTTTATTATGTACTGCAACCTTAGGAAGTGTATCTAGTATCATAGCTATGCACAATAAACATATTAAATCATTGGATTAAGAAAAGTGAAAAAGCCACGGAGGGACGATTCCCTCGGTGGCTTTTGTCCACATGAAGATAAATGATAAACGTAGTTTATTTAGAAGAGTTATTAGAAGTACTATTTGTACTTTTATTGGATGCGTTTGTACTATCGTTACTAACAGAGTTCTTAGCACTTTTCTTTGAAGAGTTTTTACCTTTGAAATTATTGTCCTTATTTTTGGCCATAATTTATTTTCCTTTCAAAAAATAGGTTTATGTTACATCGAATAGTATGGGGCGTAATTTTACCATTTATTCGAAAAGGAATAGAATATTTTTTTAGATTGAGCTATAATATGGTAAATACGAGTTATAGGAGGTTGTTATGATAGATTCGAAATGCTGGGATTGGGAAAAGGAAAAAGATAATGTGTGGTTGACCCCATGTGAAGAAAGTTATTATTTTTGTGAAAAATGGCAGCATGAAGGTCGTCGTTCCATCTTGGACTTAGGTTGTGGATTGGGAAGACATTCTATCTTATTTGCAAAACGTGGATTTAAAGTGACTTCGGTTGACTTATCGGAATACAGCATACAGCATTTACGAGAATGGGAAGAAAGAGAGCATGTATTTATTCGCTCGAAAATCTGTGATATCAAGAAGCTTCCCTTCGCAGATAATGCGTTTGACTGTATTTTTTCATATCATGTTATATCACATACAGATTCGAATGGAATCTATCAAATCCTCAGTGAAATCAAGCGTGTATTAAAACCAGGGGGAGAGGTTTATCTAACGATGTGTTCGAAAGATAGCTGGGCATTTAAAGAAGCTGGTTTTCCAAAACTAGATGAGAATACTATCTTAAAGTCGAATGAAAGTACGGAAAAAAATGTTCCACACTTTTATGTAAATTTAGAGGAAATCTTAGATCTCTTTTCTGATTTTAAGATTGAGAGAATTCGTCATATTGATGATTGTTATCATAAAGGCAATATTCAGCACACGATGCATTACTATATTACTGCCACTTATGAAAAAGATGCAAAGCCATTAGATTATTCAGATATCATAGGAAAGAAAGTAAAGGGAAGGATTGACCGACCATTAGGCAGCATACACCCTAGATTTTCACGTCTTCGCTATCCAATCAATTATGGCTATGTGGATGGTGTGATGGCTGCGGATGGAATGGAACAGGATGTTTATCTGCTTGGAGTAAAGGAACCAATCGATACATATGAGGGTGTTGTGATAGGTGTACTGCATCGTTACAATGATATTGAGGATAAATGGATTGTTGCACCAGAGGGCGTAAACTTTACGGATGAAGAGATCATGACACAGGTCTATTTTCAGGAACGGTATTTTGATGTTGAATTATTCCGATAGTGAGATAGTCGTGTCATTTGAATGAAGCTGGATGAAGGACAAGATTCAGTAAAGTCGAAGATTACGCACAAAAGAGTATAAGGAGAAACAGATATGTTACATGAGATAGCACCACATCAATTGAATACCGATTATAAAGAAGTAAAGGCAAAGAATTATGATGTTGTCATGTGTTTTAAAGATAATAAAGTTTTGTTGATTATTAAAGAGGGAGAATTAAGACTACCTGTATTAGCAGATTATCCAAAAGATGCAATCAATTCAGAAAAAGAGCTGGAATATCAGTTTGCAATTGATGATCAGGGTATTTTTCTTTATATAGGGGATAAGGTCGATCAGCTGATGCAGGTTAATTTTGAGTGGCATGATTTAAATGTATTCCGTGGATTATCCCCTCAATATGAAGCTTTTGCTGGAATAACCGCAAGTCAGCTATTTCGATGGAAACAGGATAATCAGTACTGTGGAAGATGTCAGACGAAGATGGTGAACAGTAAGACAGAACGTGCATTATGCTGTCCAAACTGTAATAAAATTGTCTATCCAAAGATTTCTCCAGCAGTGATCGTTGCAATTACGAATGGCAATCGTTTGCTTATGACAAAGTATGCATATGGCTCTTACAAAAAGTATGCCCTTGTAGCTGGTTATGTTGAAATTGGAGAAAGTTTTGAAGAAGCGGTAAAGAGAGAAGTTATGGAGGAAGTTGGGCTTAAGGTCAAAAATATACAGTATTTTAAGAGCTCTCCATGGGCATTTTCAGATACAATTATGGTTGGTTTCTTCGCTGAATTGGATGGAGATGATACCGTAACTCTACAGGAGTCGGAATTGCGTGAAGCTACTTGGTTTGAACGAGATGAGATTCCCGTAAATCCTAGTACAATCAGTATTTCCTATGAATTAATTGAGTGCGTGAGAAATAATCGGAGAAATATGTAGAAAAATAGTAAATTATACTACAAATTAATGGTAAATTATAGTATAATAAGAGAGTAGACATACTATATAATACAGAAGGGGGATTTTTCATGTTCTGTCGTTTTTTTGGGAACTATTTATTAGGCAAAAATATAATTACAGATCAGCAATTAGAAGAGATATTGGATTATCGAAAAAACAACCGTGTTAAGTTGGGGTTAATTGCGGTTGAACAAAATATGCTGACACCTGCGAGAGCAGATGAGGTCAATCGTCTGCAGATGAAGATGGACAAGAGATTCGGTGATATTGCGGTGGAGAAGGGATATTTAACAGAATCTGATATCGCAAAACTATTACAATTACAAGGAAACCCTTACTTAATGTTTGTACAGGCGGCAAGCGAAAAAGGGATTTTAACAAAAGAGATCATAGATGCTAATCTTGTCTGCTTCCAAAAAGATAATTCTTTCTCAGATGGTCAGATGGCTGTTTTAAAGAATGGAGATTTAGATCAGGTTGTCTCTTTTATCATAAAAGTAGAAAAACCTTATGACTCTTTAGTGGCTCTTGCACTAAAAAACATCGTTCGTTTTGCTAGTACTGATTTAGCAGTAGGTACGTTAACAAGAGAAAACAAAGTAAAAGCAAATCACATTGGTCTACAGTCACTCAATGGAGATCACGAAATTATGCTTGCTTTAGCATGCGATGAAGAAGAGTTGCTTACGATTGCTTCTCCTTTTGGAAAAGAGGACTTTGAATGTGTTAACGTAGATGCAATGGATGCCATTTGTGAGTTTATTAATTGTACCAATGGTTTATTTGCAAGTAAACTGAGTCAAGATGGTATTGAATTAGATATGTTGCCACCACAGTTTTATGAAACTTCAACTCTATCTACGGAAGGTGAGTTTTATGTTCTTCCAATTCAGGTATGTGGTCAATGGGTGAAATTAATATTATCCGTGAATGCATCTTGGAATATAAATTAGTGTGGAGGAGAAATATATGGGAACAGTATTGATCGTGGATGATTCTAGAACTTCTAGAAAAATATTAGAGGCTATATTGATTGAAGGTGGCTTGGAGGTCATTGGGCAGGCAGCTGATGGACAACAAGGAGTGGATTTGTATCAGGAGTTAAAGCCGGATGTAGTAACGATGGATATAACAATGCCAGTAATGGATGGAGTTGAAGCATTAGCTAAGATTAAAGAAATTGATCCAAAAGCAAAAGTCGTTATGGTTACAGCAGCTGGTCAGAAGAGTAAAATCATAGATGCCTTAAAGTTAGGAGTGGATGATTTCTTAACAAAGCCATATGAATCAGAAGAAATTGTTTCGACTATAATGAGAGTAATCGATAAATAATAGTAGTATAGTACATAGCAAAAACGGGGCTGTGATAAGACCGCAAAAAA
>JAQXNU010000014.1 GCA_029098165.1 Clostridiales bacterium | reverse complement strand
AAAAGAAGTAGAAAGTGTAGAAAGCATTGTCAAACGATTTAAGACGGGTGCTATGTCTTACGGTTCCATCTCGGAAGAAGCACATCAGACGCTAGCCATTGCGATGAATCATTTACATGGGAAATCCAATTCTGGGGAAGGCGGAGAGAGCGATGAACGTTTAGAATCTGCGGGAACAAAGGATGACTTAAGTTCTGCAATCAAGCAGGTTGCTAGTGGACGATTTGGTGTAACAAGCAGATATTTAGTTAGTGCACAAGAGCTTCAGATCAAGATGGCACAAGGGGCAAAACCAGGGGAAGGTGGACATCTTCCTGCAAAGAAAGTATATCCTTGGGTTGCAAAAACGAGACATTCGACTCCTGGAGTAAGCTTGATTTCTCCACCACCACATCATGATATCTACTCCATTGAAGACTTGGCTCAGTTGATCTATGATTTAAAGAATTCCAATAAAAATGCCCGTATTTCCGTGAAATTAGTATCAGAAGCTGGGGTTGGAACGGTTGCAGCAGGTGTTGCGAAAGCTGGAGCACAGGTTATTTTGATTTCTGGATATGATGGTGGAACTGGTGCAGCACCATTAAGCTCCATTCATAATACGGGACTTCCTTGGGAACTTGGTCTTGCAGAAACTCACCAGACGCTGATCGCCAATGGACTACGTAATCGTGTCATGATTGAGACGGATGGTAAGCTGATGAGTGGCCGAGATGTTGCAATAGCAGCTATCTTAGGAGCCGAAGAGTTTGGTTTTGCAACTGCTCCACTTGTAACTTTAGGTTGTGTCATGATGCGAGTTTGCAATTTAGATACTTGCCCAATGGGAATTGCAACTCAGAATCCGGAACTTAGAAAACGTTACCAAGGTAAACCAGAATATGTGGAAAACTTTATGCGTTTTATCGCACAGCAACTTCGTGAATATATGGCAAAACTCGGTGTGAAGACCGTTAATGAGTTAGTTGGCCGTACCGATCTGTTGAAGAAGAAAGAGGGCTTGACTGGAAATGCAGCAAAGGTGGATTTAAGCAGAATCTTAATGCAGCCAGCCGTTAAAGATCGTAATAACTGTGTATTCCATCCGGATTGTATCTATGATTTTGAGTTGGAAAAAACAAAGGATGAAGCAGTTCTTCTTAAGAATAAGGAGATTCAGAATGCAATCGTAAAAGGAACGAAGAAATCGGTTGAGATCAGTCTCAGAAATACAGATCGTACTTTTGGTACTCTTCTTGGTTCGGAAATTACAAGAAATCATCCGAAAGGCTTAAAGGAAGATACAATCACGATCAATTGTATTGGGTCTGGTGGACAGAGCTTTGGTGCATTTATACCGAAAGGACTTACGTTAAATCTGGTCGGTGACAGTAATGATTACTTCGGAAAAGGTTTATCCGGTGGTAAGCTCATTGTTCGAGCACCGAAAGAGGCAGCCTATGATCCAGAAAATAATATTATCATCGGTAATGTCGCTTTTTATGGTGCAACTAGTGGGGAAGCTTATATCGCTGGTCAAGCCGGAGAACGTTTCTGTGTCCGTAATTCTGGCGTCACTGCGGTTGTCGAAGGTGTTGGAGAGCATGGATGTGAATATATGACTGGTGGACGTGTTGTTGTATTAGGTCCAACCGATAAAAACTTCGCAGCTGGTATGTCGGGCGGTATTGCTTATGTATTAGATGATAACAACTGTTTATATAAGAATCTTAATAAAGATCTTGTATTAATGGAAAAAGTAGAGAACAAATATGAACAGGAAGAATTACGAGAGATGATTGAAAAGCATGTGAAAGCAACCGATTCCAAACGTGGGAAAGAAGTGCTCGATCATTTTTCCGAATATCTACCGAAGTTTAAGAAGATCATTCCAGAGGACTACAAAGAGCTGATGATCAAGGCAAGTCAGTTAGAGGAACTTGGAATGTCCAAAGAAGACGCACAGATCGAAGCATTTTATCAAAATATTCAAGGAAAGTAGAGGTGAGCAGACAATGGGAAAGGCAACAGGTTTTTTAGAATATGATAGAAAAAACGGAGCAGTGACAAGTGTGAATGAGCGTGTGAAGAACTTTAAAGAATTCCATAGTCAGCTGCCTTTAGAGGAACAAAGCATTCAGGGAGCACGCTGTATGGATTGCGGCGTACCGTTTTGTCAAGCAGGCATGAAGATCGCAGGTATGTATTCCGGCTGTCCGCTTCACAACCTGATTCCAGAATTTAATGATCTTGTATTTCATGAGAATTACAGCCAGGCTTATGTCCGACTTAGCAAGACACATTGTTTTCCAGAATTTACGTCAAGAGTATGCCCAGCATTATGTGAAGCAGCCTGTACTTGTGGACTTCATTCGGAACCAGTATCGACGAAAGAGAATGAACGAGCAGTAATCGAATATGCCTTTGAACATGGGTTGGTAAGGGCAGATGCGCCATCGATACGTACAGGAAAGACTGTTGCTGTGATCGGCAGCGGACCATCTGGACTTGCAGCAGCGATGCAACTAAACAAACGAGGTCATAAAGTAACGGTGTATGAACGTAGTGACCGTGCAGGTGGTCTGTTACGATATGGTATCCCTAACATGAAACTGGATAAGGCAGTGATCGACCGTAGAATTGCATTATTAGAGGAAGCAGGAATTGAATTCATCTATAACACGAATGTAGGTGTGGATATCACGGGCAAAGAGTTGCTTTCCAAGTATGATCGTGTGGTTCTTGCTTGTGGAGCTTCCAATCCAAGGGACATTAAAGTTCCAGGAAGAGATGCGAAAGGAATTCATTTCGCTGTCGACTTTTTATCTAAGGTTACAAAAACACTATTAGATACTAGTTTTGAAAAAGTTCCTTATGAACTCTGCAAAGGAAAGCGCGTCTTAGTCATAGGTGGTGGTGATACCGGTAATGACTGCGTTGGAACAGCAATTCGTCTTGGTGCCAAGAAAGTGATTCAGTTAGAGATGATGCCACCAGCACCTGAAAAACGTCTGGATAGCAATCCATGGCCAGAATGGCCGAAAATCCTGAAAACAGATTATGGTCAGGAAGAGGCAATTGAAAAGTTTGGATGCGATCCTAGAGTTTATCAGACGACAGTTAGTGAATTCATAAAGGATGCGAAAGGTGTAGTAACTGGGGCAAAAATTGTGAAGTTAGCACCTAGTTTTGATGAAAAGACGAAACGTACATTGATGAAACCTGTGGAAGGAACCGAAGAAGTAGTACCAGTGGATTTCGTTTTGATCGCTGCTGGTTTCTTAGGCAGTGAGAAATATGTCGCTGATACCTTTGGTGTTGCTTTAGATGAACGGACGAATGTAAAGACAGCACAAGATGCTTTTGCAACGAACGTAGAACGAGTGTTTACTGCAGGTGATATGCATCGTGGTCAGTCCTTGGTTGTCTGGGCTATTGCAGAAGGAAGAAAAGTTGCCAAAGAAGTGGATGAGTCGTTGATGGGATATACGAATTTGTATTAATTAGTAATAGGAAGATAGGGTTGTGAAAAAACTCCCATAAAGAGTAAACACATAAACAGTCGACTTTTTGCGTTATTGATCTCTTATATGCCTGACTGTCGCGACTCACTGCAAATACTTCGTATTATATTAGCTAAATTTGGCATATAGAGAAAGTAGTACATGTCTGTGCCCCGCTTTGAAATTTAAAACGGGGCACAGACATGTCTACCTATAATAAGTTTAGCTACTGAAATGGTATGATAATGACTTGTTGATCTCAAATAGTTACTACTCATGTAAAAAATCAGACTTCCTAAAAATTACAGGTAGATACTATGTCGTTATCTGTCAAGCTCAGATTACTTTACGTGTAAAAATAATAATTTCTTTATAATTACTTGTAATTATTTGAATTATACTTAGTTTCTAAACGGAATTTACATGTAAATTTCTTGATTTTCTTAAATTTACCCGTATTCATTCGAATCCATCGAAAATAAATAAATCAAATTTGCATGTAATTTCTTCAATTCTCTTAAATTTACCCGTATTCATTCGTAACTATCGAAACCAATGTAATCAAATTTGCATGATTACGGTATATTCACTTTTTTCCATAGATACGATCCCAGACTCTCATCCTATCTCTATGATTTAATTTATGCTTAGTATGACAGCTCCTTTTGTATATACGAATCGTATGATATGCCAGTCATCAAACATCTTTCTTTCGGTTGCATATACTTAATATGATATGTTAAAATGAGATAGGTAGTTTATATTAGTTATAGCTATGTATGTTTTTACTAATATGTGATATGGAAATGTATTTAGCATGAGATCGTACATACTGTACTTTTCTTTGATTTTACTACTAACGGGGAAATGAGGAAAATACGTATGAAGGACATGATAGTTTCAAAAGATATCTGTTACTAAATTCACAACAGTGTTAGCGTTAAGTAGTTTTTTGTAATGGAAACCCAAGGTTTCAGTTCCTGTACAAGAGAATACAGCGCGTTCGTTTAATCAATCATAGCACTAGGAGTTTGTCTGGCCTGTTCTGGACATTCCTTAGACCCAGTACAGCATGCACAGGCTATCAGTACATCGGCACCAATCACATTGGAAGATGATGTGTGGATTGGTGCGAATGCTGCGGACTGTGGTGGTGTAACCATTTGAAAGGGTTCCATCTTTGGAGCAGGTAGCGTCGTGAACAAAGATATCCCTGCGGGAGTGATTGCAGTAGGTGTTCCATGTCGCGTAATCCGTAAAGTGGAAGAAAACGATAAAAGTGTGATTGAGAATATGGCATTTTAAGTCATATGGAATAATGGCTCCAGTCCCACATACTACGTAGTCTGTAGGGACTGGAGTTGATTATTCTTTTTTCATTCTATGATAAAATTAGAGTAGGCAGTGAAATGATAGAAGCTAATAAGATAGAAGTATGAATTGAGCTGTATATGAAAAGGAAAGAATCTTAAGGAGAACTTCATGAATTTACAACAGTTATTTTATCCTATCATAGGTATGTCATATAAAAATGATCCTAATTATTTTGAATTTCCACCTCATGAAGATTTAAAGCCGTACATACGATGCTTTTGGGGATCGCTTTATCAAGACGACGAAAGTAAAACTCGAATTATGAATGACAGTATTGTAATTCCAGATGCATGTGTAGATATTATCTTTAATTTCAGGAAAAAAGAAAATCGTGTAGAATGTAATTTCTATGGAATAGATGACGAAGCAATGTTGCAGACTGAGCAATATGAAGCACCAGATCTTACGTTTGGTATTCGATTTTATGGATGGGCCGTGGCACCGTTTATGGGGGAGTCGTTAGAGGAAGTAATATCAGGTCCGAATAATGTGGACCGGTATTTTCCAGGGATTCGAACGATGGTGGAAAGCGGTATCTATGAGGGAATGTCGATTGGTGATTTGATTCGACAAGTGGAAATGTATTTACGAACACATTATAATGAAAAATTAGATAAAATACATATTAAGAATGCAATTGCAGATATGATCTTAAGCTATGGCAGTGAGAACGTAGAGCAGATTGCGGTACATAACAATGTGAGCAAACGTACGCTTGAGCGTGGATTTAAAGAGTATGTCGGGATTTCTCCAAAGAAGATGGCAGGAATCATACGATATCAGTATGTGTGGCAGGACCTTTTATATTTCAGGCAATGTAAGGTAGATGATATGCTGGATAAATATAAATATGTCGATCAGGCTCATTTGTTAAATGATTTTAAGAACCACCACGGAATGAACTGGAAAGATGCCCTGCGGTTCTACCAAAAATCGATGAAGGAATGATGGTATCAGGGAAGTTTGATACGATACTCGTCAAGATGTCGCATTTTTACAAGAAATATTATGAGAGTATGGTAGAATAGCATTATCTTAAAGAAAACGAGGATAAAACGATGAATGATCATATTATGAACAAATCGAAACGTTGGATGCATTTGAATGCAAGACCACTGGATTTGGAAAGATTTCGCTATCATTTTGAAAATGGAAGTAAGGAAGCAGTTATAGAAGCATTAGAAGCTTATCAGAATGAAGATGGAGGATTCGGTCATGGGTTAGAGGCAGATTGCTTTAATCCCAATTCAGCACCAATTCAGACCTGGGTTGCAACTGAAATTTTATGGGAGATTAAGATGATCGAACCAGACTGTTCAATAGTCAAGGGAATCCTGAAGTATTTAGCAAGTGGAGCGGATTTTGATGGGATAACTTGGAGCAATACGGTTCCATCTAATAATCAGTATCCGAGAGCTTATTGGTGGACTCATAATCCACAGGAAAATCAGCAGGAAAATTATAATCCAACCGTAGCTTTAGCTGGATTTGGACTGATGTGTTCCAAGAAAACAGATGAATTTTATCAGAAATGTGCTAACCTTGTAACTTCAGCGATTGAAGCGCTGTTACATACTGATACTTGTGATGAGATGCATACCTTAGCTTGTTTTGTGCGCATGACCGAGTATTGCAGATATGCAAACATAACCGATTTATACGATATTGAGTATATTGAGCAAGTATTACGTGAAAAAATCCTAGCTTGCATCACACAAGATACGAGTACATGGAGTACTGGCTATGTCTGTAAGCCATCTCAATTCATTCGCTCTAAGGAAAGTGTTTATTACGAAACCTTAAAAGAGATTGCAGAGTTTGAGTGTGGATTTATCAAAGAGTCTCAGCAGGAGGATGGTACTTGGAGTATTAATTGGGACTGGTTAGGATATGAAGAAGAATTTCATATTGCGAAGAACTGGTGGAGAGCGGATGTTATAATCAAGAATCTTCTTTACCTAAATGCAATCGAGAATTCATAATCATAAAGTAAATAAAAGGTAGGAGATTATTATAAAATAAATAAGATAACTAAATTTCATATGAAAAATAAAACGGATCAAGTGTACAATTCCTAGCGTATATGGTAAAATTGAAAAATCAAATTCATGTCTTTTGGAACAAATGGTTTACGAAAAATGCACAAAAGGAGTACAATTCATTGAATCAATCATTATTTACAATGGAAGATAACAAAACGATATACAAAGTATCAAAGCAGAA
>JAQXNU010000013.1 GCA_029098165.1 Clostridiales bacterium | reverse complement strand
GTTCATATTAATCAATAGGCGCGAAGCGCCGCATTTTTCGATACATTTGTCAAGTGTTTTGGCAAAAAAAGTGGGGGATTTTATAAAAAGAGGAATCTGAAAGCCTTGTATTTACTGGCTTAGAGATTCCGAGAGATTATCTTACAAGAAGAAGAGGACACAAGGCTTACATTTCGAAAAATGTATGATCGTTGGGTTGATTCTCAGAGCGTTGAAGTGTCAGAGAACACATTAGCTAAATACCGTTCGGATTATCGTAGATGTATTCAGAATACTGAGTTTGAAGATATGGATATTCATGATATTAATGAAGAAATCATTAAAAAGTATTTGATCCAGACGACAAAACGACTTGGTTTAAACAAGAGAGCACTAACTAATCTGGCTGGATATATTCGCTGTACGTTTAATAGTGCTAGGATTAATAGAGTAATCCAATATAATCCATTTGATTATATTGAGCTTAAGAAAATTTATAAATTTTGCAACGAAACTCACAAGTCAAATGCGGAACGTATAATGTCTGATCAAGAGATGGCGAAGATGCTAGGGGCTATTAAGGAAAGAAAGTTAGAAAAGGATTGGTATATTCCAACTTATGCAGTACATATGGCTATTTTGACGGGAATGAGAGTTGGAGAGTTGAGTGCTTTAGCGTGGACAGATATAGCTGATGACTATATATGGTTATCCAAGTCTGAAAAAAGGAAGCGTGTGGTTGGAAATAAGCCTACCATAGAGATTGAGAAGACCAAGACTGGTAAAGACAGAATGATTCCATTGACAGGTGAGATTAGGAACTTGCTTCGTGAAATTTGGCAAGTACAGAAAAAATATGGGATCAATGCAGAGTATGTCTTTGAAGGACAAGAGGGTAGAATACATGCGACTACAATTTCAGATTGTGCAAGAAGTCTATCGAATAGCGCAGGAATTCCGTGTAAGAGTATTCATTGTATGAGAAGAACACTTTCATCTAATCTAAAGAGAATTAATGTTCCGACACCAGCCATTTCATCCATGCTAGGACAAACGGATGAAGTTAACATTAATCATTATACCTATGATACATCAGATATGGATTATAAGACAAAGATGCTTGATCAAGTTAATAAAAAGGTTATTAGCCTTGTCGATTCAGGTGATATTTTACAGGTCAAGGAAGCATAAATATGTAATCATATGTGTAAGCAAAAGTGTAATCAAAAATCTAAAAGCGTAATCACAATTCTAGAAAATCAAAAAACCAGAAACCCTTGATTTCTCAACGATTTCTGGTCTTCTACTGAATGCGGATGGCGGGACTTGAACCCGCACGATGTTGCCACCGTCAGATTTTGAGTCTGATGCGTCTGCCATTCCGCCACATCCGCTCGCCTTTCAGCAAAGTTAATTCTAACACATCTAAATTCATTTGGCAAGTATAAATTTTAAGAAAATTGAAACAATTTAAAATTATCCCTAATTTATCCACATAAATAGCGAGTTTTAAAACAAAATAACTTCATTGGGATTACTTTCATCAGTATTTGCAATTTATACAAATTCAGTGTAAAATTGGAGTAATCAATCTGGGTTTTTAATTAGTGGGAGGTAGTGAAAGTCATGACATGTTTGGAAGCACAATCTCATATTACAGCATTCATCAATGACCAGCTTGACATGGCTACTTTAGAACAGTTTTTAGATCACGTGAATCATTGTTCTGATTGCAGAGAAGAATTAGAAGTATACTATACACTGTTAACTGCAATGAGATTATTGGATGAAGATAAAGAACTGGCGAATCAGTTCTCACAGGAATTAGAAAATAAGTTAAAAAACAGTGCTGATAAGATTAGAAAAACAAAGAATGCAAGGGTTAGAAAACGGTTTTATTTCTTATTTGTAACGATTGGATTTATTATCTTTTCAAGTATCTCAGTTACGAAGAAAGTATTAACGATTCCAGAGCCTGAGAAACCAGCATATCGATTGGAGTACATTGGAATTCCAAAACAATATGATCCAGTTGCTTTGTTTATTGCCAAGTACGATGAAAAGGCAAGGATTTATGTAGAAGGCAGACGTAAATTACGTTTCACAATATATCAGATGGTAAATGAAGAATTTACCTCAAAAGTTTTTGAAGAATATATCGATGCACCTGTTATGGATGGGCTATTGAAAATGAGATAAGAAAGAGAAGGTAAAGCGTATCAATGAAGGAAAATGAATTTTTGTTAATTGTTGATGGTTCGAGTTTATTGACCACACAGTTTTTTGGTAATCTTCCAAAGGAAATCATGTTTGCCAAAACACCGGAGGAGAAAGAACGTTTCTTCCCTAAGATCATGCAGACGTCAACAGGAGTTTATACGAATGCAATCTATGGGTTCTTAAGAGTTCTATTAAAAATTATCAAAGAACAGAAACCTACGTACCTTGCAATTACATGGGATGTGAGTCGTGATACATTCCGTAGGGAGATGTATCCAGATTATAAGGGAAACCGAGGAGAAACATTAGCTCCATTAAAGAACCAGTTTGCTCTATGTCAGGAAGTCTTAAAAGATATGGGCATCGTACAGTTTATGGACAAGCGCTATGAAGCGGACGATTTTAGTGGTTCTCTTTGTACCAAATTTGAGGATCAGGTTCCAATTCGAATCTTAACTAAGGATAATGATTATCTTCAGCTGATCACAGAGCGGACGAATCTATGGCTTCTTCATAGTACGGCAAAGAAAACTGAGGAATTATATGAGAAATATAATTTATCAAGCAAAGAAGTAAATGCACCGGATCGTACCTTCCTGTTTACACCTAGTCTTGTGGAACAAGAATTTGGGATTAAGCCAAGTTCTGTCCCATCGTTAAAGGGAATTCAAGGAGATAGTTCGGATAATATTAAAGGCGTTCCTGGGGTTGGTGAGGCAACCGCAGTTGCATTGATTAAAGAATATGGCACTGTAGAAAAACTGTATGATGCGATTCGAAATTTAGATGATGCCGGGAAGAAGAAGATGAGTGAGTATTGGAAAACACTAGGTATTAAGCGTAGTCCAATGAATGCTCTATTAAAACAGAGTGAGACAGAATTGGTGGGAGAAAAGGCAGCAGTTTTAAGTGAAAAGCTGGCAACGATCAAAAAGGATATTGATCTTCCAATTCAGTTAGATGATTTAAAAATTCATATTGATGAGTCAAAGTCTCAGGAACGTTTTGACGAATTAGAATTTAAATCCTTAAAGATTTCATCCTTCTTACATCCGGAAGAAGGAAAGGATGCGAATGGCTTTGAGTCTATGAGTGATCTTGAAATTGCAGAAAGTTTATTTGGAGAGGAAGAACCTTCGAAATCAGCAGATACCAATCCATTTGAAAGTGATAGTTCGAAAGTTTCGGATAAGGCAGCAGATGCGTTGGACTGTGGTGCAAAGAAAGTACAGATTAATCGGGAAGTAAATGAAAAGCTATTTCATGCCATCACCTCCAAGGTTAGTATTGTAGAAACTAAGGAAGATGCTCTTAAGTTTATAGATTCTATTGTGGCAAAAGCAGAAGAACTCGTATGTGTTGGTTTAAAAGCAATTATCGAAGAAAAGAATCTGATCGGACTTTCGATAGCAACTAAGGAACAAGTGGTTTGTTGCATCGTAAATGAGGAAATCACCGAAGAGTTTTTATCAGAACAGTTGCTAAGAATGATTGAGGAAGATATGACATTTGCAACGTTCTCTTTAAAAGAGCAGCTTAGTTTCCTTCCATTTAATGAAGATACGGATGTATTCGATGTGGAAATTGCGGCTTATCTTATGGAGCCAGAAGTAAGTAAATACGATTGCAGTTATGTTGCGATGAAGTATTTAGACTGCGAAATTCTACCACTTGCAGCAATTAAGGAGAAACATTCTTATAACGAGTTACGATCATTTTATGAAGAAAACTTTACAAAGGCAGTTTCTTATGAAGCAGCAGTTGCGGTCATGGTCTTTGAAAGCTTGTTGGAAAACTTGAAGAGACTAAATATGTTATCTTTATTTGAAACGATTGAGATGCCGTTAATCTATACGTTATATGATATGGAACAGCGTGGCATTCGTGTCAATCGAGAAGCTCTACGTGAGTATAGTTCCAATTTGACAGGAAGTATTAAAGAATTAGAGAAAACGATCTATGAGATGGTAGGAGAAGAGTTCAATATTAATTCTCCAAAACAGTTAGGCGAAATCTTATTTGTTAAATTAAAACTTCCAAACGGTAAGAAAACTAAGACTGGATATTCCACATCAGCAGATGTTTTGGAAAAAATCAAATTAGAAGACCCAGTAATTGAAAAAATCCTAGAATATCGTCAGTTAACGAAATTAAAATCTACGTATGCAGATGGATTAGCAGAATATATCAGCAGTGATGAAAGAATTCATGGAACATTTAATCAGACCATCGCGGCAACGGGACGTCTGAGCAGTACGGAACCAAATCTTCAGAACATTCCAATCCGTATGGAACTTGGAAGAAAAATTCGTAAGGTATTTATACCGAAGGACGGATTTGTATTCTTAGATGCCGATTATTCTCAGATTGAGTTACGCGTGCTTGCTCATATGTCGGGAGATGAGACTTTAATCGATGCTTACCGAACAGGAAGAGATATTCATCGATTAACCGCTTCTCAAGTATTCCATGTTCCATTTGATGAAGTAACTAGTGCACAAAGAAGCAATGCAAAAGCAGTTAACTTCGGTATCGTGTATGGTATCAGTGCATTTAGTTTATCGGAAGACTTGAAAATCAAAAAGAAAGAAGCAGATGAGTATATTGAAAAGTATTTTGAGACGTATCCAAAAGTTAAACAGTATCTGGATAATTTAGTTGCAGATGGTCGAGAGTCTGGCTATGTAACAACAATGTATGGACGTATTCGCCGTTTGCCAGATATGAATAATTCCAACTTCTTGAAACGATCTGCTCAGGAACGAATTGCTATGAATTCCCCAATTCAGGGTACAGCAGCAGATATCATTAAGATTGCAATGCTTCGTGTCAATCAGGCGTTAAAGAAAGGCGGATTTGAATCCCAGCTGTTATTACAGATTCACGATGAATTGTTAGTGGAAGCGAAGCTATCAGAAGTGGAAGAAGTGAAGAAACTGATGCAGACGGAGATGGAGCATGCGTGCGACCTTCTTGTTCCTATGGTTGCTGATGTCAACCAGGGTAGTGACTGGTACGAAGCAAAGTAGTGGTGGCTGTTTTGAAATATTTTGTAAGAAAACACTTGTGATTCTATGAGTGTAGTGAGGGCTGTTGCAGTATTTAACTCTTCTGATGGAAGGTTGGATTCTGGAACAGCCTTTATTTACAGCCTTAAGAATCACAAGCGTTAGGATAGACTACGGAT
>JAQXNU010000012.1 GCA_029098165.1 Clostridiales bacterium | reverse complement strand
AACTCTTAATGGTTTCTTACGAACCTTGTTTGCCTTCTCAGCAATACCGATTGCACCTTCTGCTGCAGCGAAAGACTCATGTCCAGCTAAGAATGCGAAACAATCTGTCTCTTCCTCTAACAACATCTTTCCTAAGTTACCATGTCCCAAACCAACCTTTCTCTGGTCAGCTACTGAACCTGGGATACAGAAAGACTGAAGACCTTCACCAAGTGCTGCTGCTGCGTCTGCTGCTCTTCTGCAATCCTTCTTAATTGCGATTGCTGCACCTACTGTGTAAGCCCAACATGCGTTCTCAAAACAAATTGGCTGAATTCCCTTCACCATGTTGTAAACGTCTAATCCAGCGTCCTTTGTAATCTTTTCTGCTTCTTCGATCGAAGCGATTCCATAGCTATTTAAAACAGAAGTAATTTTGTCAATTCTTCTCTCGTATGATTCAAATAAAGCCATTCTATTATCCTCCTTATGTTAAAATGAAACACTATTGTGTATTACTCTTTTCTTGGATCTACAATCTTAACTGCGTCATCTACACGACCATACTGTCCCTGAGCCTTCTCAAATGCAGTATTTGCGTCATCTCCGCCTTTGATGAAGTCCATCATCTTACCAAAGTTAACGAACTTGTATCCGATGATCTCATCGTCTTCATTCAAAGCAAGACCTGTAACATATCCGTCTGTCATTTCCAAATAACGAGGACCCTTCTTTAATGTTCCGTACATAGTACCAACCTGAGATCTAAGACCCTTACCTAAATCCTCAAGTCCTGCACCAACAGTAAGACCACCTTCAGAGAAAGCTGACTGTGTTCTACCATAAACGATCTGTAAGAATAACTCTCTCATAGCTGTGTTGATCGCATCACAAACTAAGTCAGTATTCAATGCTTCCAAAATAGTTCTTCCTGGAAGAATTTCAGCTGCCATAGCTGCTGAGTGTGTCATACCGGAACATCCGATTGTTTCAACCAATGCTTCCTGAATTACACCTTCCTTAACGTTAAGAGTTAACTTACATGTACCCTGCTGAGGTGCACACCAACCAATACCATGTGTAAATCCGGAAATATCCTTGATTTCTTTTGCTTTTACCCATTTACCCTCTTCTGGGATTGGTGCAGCTCCATGCTGTCCACCAGTTGCTGCGATTGGGCACATCTGTTCTACTTCATTCGTATAAATCATGTTGAGACTCCTTTCAATCTTTTCATTATAATTCATACAATGTCATGCCCAAGGCAATGAATTGCTGACACCAATTGAGGTGATTGCAAAGAAAGTTTCCCCCTGAATTCGTAATCACGAGAGCAGTATGTAGAACGTATGATTTACAACAAAAGAAACGGGAAAATGCTTCCGATGGTTGTTGTTATGTTTGTTATACATGAGCCAGATAAGGCACTGCATCTTTCGTAAGTTATGTTCTGACAAAGGGGACCCCTGAAAAGGGATTTTTTTGCTTTCCCCATATTCTCTCATAAATCTAGCAAATAGTCTAGTGCTTTTTTCTAAAAAGTTTAGAAAAAAGTAGGTAAAGTTGTATGAAAATTAGCTTTTCTTTTTTGTTTAAAATTGCTATGATAATAGGTAGAAATTCATTTATTAGGATAGAATAGAAACATTAACGTACATATAAACAATTTTCGATAGAAGGGATGTCATCCTATGGCACTTAAAGTTGAATCAGCAACGATAGAAGCGGGAAAACGAGTCATCGTAATCAGTGATATTCATGCAGATCTTGTTGCTTTAAAAAAGCTACTGAATAAGGTGAGATTTACGAAGGATGATGTATTGGTTCTTTTAGGTGATATCGTAGAAAAAGGTAAATACAGCTTAAAAACATTACAATATATCATGAAATTGTCAGAAACCCATACGGTGTATACGGTTTGTGGTAACTGTGATGCAATTGCATTAGAAATTCTTCGTGACGACAAGAATAAGGAATTATTAGGGTATATATTAGCAAAGAAACATACTTTAGTTGGGGATATGTGTAGGGCAATCAATATTTCTATTACGAGAGATCTTGATATGCTGGCTATAAAAAAAGTTCTTCGTAGTGTTTTTGAGAAGGAGCTTTCATTTATTCAACAGTTGCCTCATATACTTGAACTTAATGACTACGTGTTTGCTCATGCAGCCGTACGTCCAGAACATCCACTTGATATGAAGCCATCTCAGGTCATGAAGATGGATGCATTTATGGAACAGGGGTATACGTTTGAGAAGTATCATATTGTTGGTCATTGGCCGACGGTATTGTATAGTAAAAAAATACCCGATTGTAATCCGAGAATCGATCGGGAGCATAAAATAATCAGCATTGATGGTGGTAACACCTTAAAGTTGGATGGCCAATTAAATGCATTGATCATACCAGATGTATCAAAAGAAGAGTTTTCCTACGTATATGTGGATTTATTGAAAAAGGCAAAGATATTAAATACGCAGGAGGTAGGAGAGTCCCCTTTTTGTATTTCGTGGTTAGATAGTAAGGTGGATGTTTTACGAAGAGAAAAAGAATTTGCATATTGTGAACATTGTTCCAGTGGGAATAAGATGTGGATTCCGAATAGTTATTTATGGGAAGGTAAGGATGGATTCCACACTGAGGATATTACAAATTATCAGCTAAAATTGACATACGGTGATATCGTATCCGTAACTAAGGCTACGAGTCGTGGGTATCTTGTAAAGAAGGATGGTGTCTGTGGCTGGTATTATGGAATGCTAGAGGAAATACCAGATCCTGATGATATTATGACTGACTAAGATAGAGGAGAGAAGATAGATGACTAAACAGGAATTTCGCCAATTGATCGAACAGAAAATAGTAATTCTAGATGGAGCAACCGGAAGTATTCTACAAAAGGCAGGCATGCCAATTGGAGTATGCCCAGAGACTTGGATCATCGAACATCCAGAAAGTTTAATCAATCTGCAACTGGATTATCTGAATGCAGGTACTGATATTGTTTATGCTCCTACATTTACGAGTAACCGCGTGAAGTTAAATGAGTATGGGTTAGGAGAACAAATTGAAGAAATCAATCAAGCTTTAGTTAGCTTATCCAAAGAGGCAGTAAAACGTTTTAAAGAATCGAACTCCCGCCCAGTCTATGTGGCTGGAGATATAACGATGACAGGTGAGCAGTTAGAACCTTATGGAAAGATGAAGTTTGAGAAGCTTGTAGATATTTATAAAGAGCAGATTCAGTGTCTGGTAAAGGCAGGAGTCGATCTGCTTGTGGTAGAAACCATGCTTAGCTTGCAGGAATGTAGAGCTGCTGTCATTGCTGCAAAAGAAACTTGCGATCTCCCTGTGTTGGTAAGTATGACTTTTAATGAGGATGGCAGAACGTTATATGGAACGGACCCTAAAACTGCAGTCATCGTCTTACAGAGTTTAGGAGCAGATGCCGTAGGTGTCAACTGTTCCGTTGGGCCAAAGAAAATGTGTGAAGTTATCGCTCAGATGAAACCATATGCAAAAGTGCCTTTGATCGCTAAGCCAAATGCAGGGTTGCCACAACTAATTAATGGAGAAGCTGTATTTTCTATGGATTCGGATGAGTTTGCAAGTGAATCAACGCATTTTCTAGAATTGGGAGTAAATTTAATTGGCGGATGTTGTGGAACCTCGCCGGAATATATTAAAAAGATTGCTGATCTTGCAAAGGAATATCCGGTTCCTAACGTAAATGACCCAGTCATTCGAGCTGTAACAACGGAGCGCTCCACTTTGGAGATCGATCTGAATGGAAGATTTATTGTAGTCGGGGAACGAATCAATCCAACAGGAAAGAAGGCACTACAGGCAGAGTTAAAAGAGGGAAAACTGAATCTCGTTTCTGAGATGGCGAATGAACAGGTCGAAGCAGGAGCGGATATCCTTGATATCAATATGGGTATGAATGGAATCGATGAAGCAGCGATGATGCTAGCTGTAATGAAAGAAGTGACTCAGCTTGTGAATGTTCCACTCTCCATAGATTCTAGTCATATCGATGTCATTGAGAAAGCGTTACGCGAATACCCAGGACGTGCTTTGATCAATTCAATTTCCTTGGAGAAAGAAAAATTTGAAAAACTATTGCCAATTGCAAAAAAATATGGTGCAATGTTTATTCTATTACCATTATCAGATGCTGGATTGCCAAAAGATATGGAGGAAAAGAAACAGATCATCCATACAGTTATGGAACGTGCAATTTCCCTTGGTCTAAAGAAAGAAGATATTATTGTTGATGGGCTTGTCAATACGATTGGAGCGAATAAACAGGCTGCAATTCAGGCAATGGAAACCATTCGCTATTGTAAAGAAAAGTTAGGATTAGCAACGGTCGTAGGTTTATCGAATATTTCTTTTGGATTGCCAGAACGTCAATTTGTCAACAGTACGTTCTTAGCGTTTGCAATTCAAAGCGGGTTAACAATGGCAATTGCAAATCCATCCCAAGATTTGCTGATGAATACGGCATTTGCGTCAGATTTGCTACGTAATAAAGAAGAGGCAGATATCCGTTATATTAATCGGGTCACTACGAGAACTATGACCATCACGAGTGGAACTTCTTCAATAAAAACGCCAGAAGTTAAAACTGACAAGGAAGTAACACATGATGGCTCTAAAATATATGAGACTGTATTAAAAGGAAATAAGCGAGTGATCTTGGAACTTGTGGATGCAGAACTCAAAAAGGGGACCAAAGCCTCGGATATCCTAGATACGATGCTGATTCCTGCAATTAATGAAGTAGGCCATCTCTTTGATGTGGGAAAATACTTTTTACCTCAGTTAATTGCATCTGCGGAAACGATGAAGACTGCAATTGACCGTCTAGAACCACTTCTTAAGGAGAATAATCAAGGTAAGAAAGCAGGTACCGTCGTCATCGCAACGGTGGCAGGTGACATTCATGATATCGGAAAAAATCTGGTTGCTTTAATGCTTAAAAATTATGGTTATGAAGTCATTGACCTTGGAAAAGATGTAAAAAGTGAGGTTATCATAGAGGAAGCTAAGAAAGTAGATGCTGATATTATCGCGTTATCTGCGTTAATGACAACAACGATGCTTGAGATGAAGCATGTGGTCAGACTTCGGAATGAAGCCAAATTGCGTGCAAAGGTAATTGTCGGTGGAGCAGTAATCACTCAGAGCTATTGTGATGAGATTGGTGCTGACGGATATTCGAAAGATGCTCAAGAAGCGGTTACGCTTGTTCAACGATTGATATAAAACAGTTTTATGGAGTGTGGAAAATATCGATAGGTTGAAGGAGAGAGCAGGATGAATCTGAATAAGAAGAATATGAAAAATATAATGCATCTGATCGCATTCACCGTACTACTATTAGTGGGGATATGGAGATTAAATTACATTATAGAATTCCTTTTCTGGGGACTAAAAATCCTAAGACCATTTATTATTGGAAGTTGTATTGCATTTGTTATCTGCATTCCTATGAAACAAATTGAAAAATGGATTACCCGAAAAGGAAAAGTAAAAAATCGGTTGATTAAGAAAACAAGTCGAACGTTAAGTATACTTTTAAGTTTTATCTTTGTCTTTGGTTTGATCAGTTTTGTTTTATTAATTATTATTCCAGAAGTTGGGAATACTTTAGTAAAACTAGGGGATAGTATCCCTGGTTTTATCACAAATGTAAAACAGTGGGTAATTGATACGATTCATCAATATCCCAAAATCGAGAATTACCTCAATGATTATAATATTGATTGGGATAAGATGAGCAATGGTTTATTGAACTTTACAACGAATATATCCAATGGATTAATAAATTCCGCATCTAGTATCGTTAGTGGAGTCATCAGTGCGGTAACGAATTTCTTTATTGGTATTGTATTTGCCGTTTACATACTTGCCAATAAAGAGAAGCTTGCTTGCCAGGGAAAGAAGATCATCTTTAGTTATCTTCCAGCAAAGCGTGGAGAGCGTCTTTTAAGAATTCTTCAGCTGATTGGCAAGACATTTGCTCAATATGTATCCGGACAATGCACGGAAGCATGTATCTTAGGAATGATCTTTTTTGTCGTCTTAAGTATTTTAGGTTTCCCATATGCATCCTTGATTGGGGTGTTGGTAGCATTTATGGCATTGATTCCGATCTTAGGTACTTATATTGGTGGGACGATCTCTACATTTCTGATATTTATGGTAAGTCCGATCAAGGCATTCTGGTTTATTATTGTATTTATTATCACTCAACAGTTAGAAGGTAATTTAATTTATCCTCATGTAGTAGGTAATTCGGTCGGATTATCTCCAATGTGGGTATTGTTTGCTGTCATAGTCGGTGGTAGCGTTATGGGGATTGGGGGTATGATTATTTGTATCCCACTATTTTCTGTATTTTATACGTTACTTCGTGAGAATGTTAGCATACGGTTAACCGTTCGCCAGATACCAAAGGAAAAATGGGAAACTAAGTAATTGGGTTTTATGAAGAAGGAGAGTAAGAATGGAGTTTAACAAAAAGACAATGAGAAAATTCATGCAGTTGATTACCTTTACCGTATTACTGCTTGTAGGGTTGATGAATTTTAATGTCATCATGGATACAATTGGATGGATTCTCAAAATCTTGATGCCGTTTATCATCGGAGGATGTATCGCATTTATTATCTGTGTACCAATGAAATTGTTTGAAGAGAAAGTATTTCGAAAAGGAAAATCGAACAATAAGATACTTGCAAAAATAAGAAGACCTTTAAGCATTTTACTTAGTTTAATCTGCATTATCGGACTGATCTTAATTGTTATCCTTCTGATTGCTCCAGAGTTAACTCAGACGGTTACTAAGCTTGTTAATGAGACAATACCAAATTTCTTTAGTAATGTAGAAGAATGGGCAATTAATCTATCTAAGAAGTATCCAGAGATTGAGAAGTACCTCAATGAGTATGAGTTAGACTGGGATAAGATTAGTGGAAATGTGTTAAATCTGACACAATACCTTGCGAATGGAGTATTTAATTCTACATTCTCCATCATAGGAACAATCGTAAATACGATTACGAATTTCGTAATCGGTTTAGTATTTGCAGTCTATTTATTATCGAATAAAGAAAAACTAGCCGTTCAGGGAAAGAAGATTTTATATGGATATCTTCCAATGAAGAGAGCAGATCGTATTCTTTCCATTCTTAAATTAACGAATACATCCTTTTCCAACTTCTTATCTGGACAGTGTGTCGAGGCGGTGATCGAAGGATGCTTGTTCTTTATCGTGTTAAGTTTATTTGGTTTTAACTATGCAATGTTAATTGGTGTCATTGCGGCATTTATGGCATTGATCCCAATCTTCGGCGCATTTATCGCAGCACTGATTGGTTTCTTACTGTTATTTATGGTGGATCCAGTGCAGGCACTGTGGTTTATCTTAATCTTTATTATCATACAGCAGGTCGAAAGTAATTTGATCTATCCTTATGTGGTTGGTGGTTCCATTGGCCTTCCTTCCATCTGGGTACTATTTGCGTTAACGGTTGGTGGTAGTTTAATGGGTGTCGTAGGTATGATCATTGTTATCCCATTATTCTCTGTCTTCTATATCTTACTTCGTGAGGCTGTTCAGGTGAGACTTACGATCCGAAGGGTACCAAGTGAGAAGTACGAAAAAGAATTTACGGTGGATCTCGAGCAACAACGTTTGGAATTAGAGCAACGCGGACGTAACCGTGAGTTGAGACGTAAGGCGGAACGAGAAGAATTGATGGATACTACTTCAAAGGCGGAAGTAATCGCATCAGAACTTTCTAATAGTAAGAAAGAAGAAAAGAGTAGCAAGTTAGGAACCCTAGAACGAGTTTCCAAAGCAGATAAGGATTCGAAAACTGAGATAAAAAATAGCACAAAGACAAGAAATAAGAAATAAGTCTCATTACTATAAAAAGTAGTAGAAATGTGTGCTAAACTTAAGTACAATGATACGGAATGGGGGGAAATAACTTTGGCTGATATTGAATATGATTTAACTTATAATGATTTCAATCCAACCGTCTTTTTTGCAAGCAAGATGCGGATGACAAAGCAGACCTCCTATCATTCACACAGTGATTTTACTGAAGTAACTTATATTCTTTCAGGCAAGAGTAAATATCGAATTGATGACATATATTATGAGTTAAAAGCAGGCGATTTAATCGTCTGCAATCCTGGGGTATATCATCAAAATGTGTTGATTGATGGTGAGGAGCCAGCGGTCGAATTCTGTACGGGATTTCGAGATTTTCAGTTTCGTAATATGCCGGAAAATACAATTGATCTTGGAGAACACGGGCATGTCCTTCGATTAAGTGCATCGACCAAGCGTGAAATCTCTCGTATTTGTTATGATATGCTGGCTGAGAATGAAGATAATCAGGTAGGAAAATGCTTTATGCTAAAAGCTTTACTCATTCAGCTATTAATGCTTTTAATGCGTGAGATCACAGAATTACCGGCCAATACACAAAAAGGCTGCAATTTCGAAACCTATAGTAAGAGTTACGCAGTAAAACGAATCATTAATTATCTGATGGAGAATTACGAACATAAAATCTCACTGGATCAGATTGCACATAATATGTATCTGAGTCCAGTCTACATCTCAAAGATATTTAAAGAGGAGACAGGAGAGTCACCAATCAATTATTTGATCAAGATTCGCTTGGAAAAGGCTAAAGAGATATTAGAAGAAGGTTCTAACGGAAGCATCAAGAGTATTGCCAACCAGATAGGTTATGACGATGTTTATCATTTTAGTAAATTATTTAAAAAGTATTATGGGGTAAGTCCTCAACACTATAGAAAGAACATTAGGTTAGACTAATATTAATGCTTGAATAGAAAGGCTAGGTAAGTACCATGAATTTGTATGAAGCTATGTTTGTAAGAAAATCGGTTAGAGATTACAGTATGGAAGCGTTAGATGATAAGACGCTGGAACATATTAAGAGTTATCTTACACAACTAAAGCCGTACAAGACGAGTATTGCATATGAGATTAAGATCGTAGATGCGCAAAAGGATGGTAGTAAACTAAAGGGAATGTTTCATGTAAAGGCACCTTATTATATACTATTTTCCTCCGAGCTAAAAACAGATTATTTAATCAATGCAGGCTATATTTTACATCAGTTATGTCTTTATCTGACTGCTCGCAATATTGGATGTTGCTATCAGGGCGGAATTCATCCAACTCATGAGTTAAAAGATGAATTAACTCATGATTATGTTATTGCCTTAGCTTTTGGTAAGTCTCCAAAAAGTATCTATCGTCCAGCCAATAAGGCAAGACGTTTGGACGAAGACAGCTTGATTGTATACAAAGAAGAGGTTGATGAAAATGTGAAGAATATTCTTCATGCAGCAGTATTATCACCATCATCGATGAATAATCAGCCATGGAGATTTGTCGTTTATCATAACCGTATTCATCTATTCTGTAAGAAAGCGCGTTTTTTAACAAGCGTGCTAAGCGATAGTAAGTTAATTGATATGGGTGTGGTTCTTGCAAGTATGGCACAGGCAGCAGATGAACTCTGGATGGATGCTACGTTAGTGAAAGCAGAAGCATTCCAGAATAAACAACTAAAAAATACGGAGTACATCACAACATTCATGTTAAAAGATAAGGTATTTTAATTAAAGAACAAGGTTATTGTCGCATGAGAACAATAGCTCAGAATATTGAGCAATTGTGCGACAATACCTTAAATTTGAGATACAATATAAAAAAAATAAAAAACTTTAAAAATTCTGTTGACAAAGCCTTTTTTTTATAGTATACTAAATATGTGCTTAGGAGACAGCACAAAAAACTGAATAACATGCACGAGTGGCTCAGTGGTGGAGTATCGCCTTGCCAAGGCGAGGGTCGCGGGTTCGAATCCCGTCTCGTGCTTACGAAATCCCTTGAAAACTTAATGTTTTCAAGGCTTTGTTCGGTTTGCGCGCCATGGGCGCGCTCTAACGGGTGAAAGTCCCGAACACGCCTAGGCAACGAGGAAGTGTATAGCTGAACAGCAAGGGTGTTCATCGTGGGGTGGAATCTGAAGGAAGCTGTAGGCAAACTCTTGGTCCGACGGACAGAAATCACATATAAGGCTCGGAAATACGGATAAGTCTGCCGAAAGAGATGAAGTCCAAAAGTTGCTGGAAGTACGAGTAAATGTGGCGGATAGATGAGAGGAAAGAGCGTGCATCTTAAGCGTGGAGGTCTCACAGAGGTTCCATTAGCCTAGTAACAACGAACTGTGAGAAGTCAGCAGAACCCATAGTAGTGAGGAAGTCTCTGTAATGGAGATGGAGCGAAGGGGCGAACAATCAACAAGTTTGAGTATGTCTCGTATTGCAGAGATGACAACATCTGCCGTAACCAATCGGGGAAAAGGTGGTCAAATCAAGCGAGACGGAAAGGAAAGAACGCATGGACACAAGTAGTCTAATGGAGCAGATTTTATCTGGCGATAACCTCAACAGAGCATATCTGCAAGTCGTACGAAACAAAGGTGCAGAGGGAGTAGACGGAATGAAATATACAGAACTCAAAGAACACCTTGTAAAGAACGGCGAAATCATCAAGGAACAGTTGAGGACGAGAAAATATAAACCTCAACCAGTACGAAGAGTGGAGATACCAAAGCCTGATGGCGGTGTCAGAAACCTAGGAGTACCAACAGTAACAGACAGATTTGTACAACAAGCCATAGCACAGATATTAACACCTATCTATGAGGAACAGTTCCATGAACATAGTTATGGATTCAGACCGAATAGATGTGCACAGCAGGCAATCCTAACGGCATTGGACATGATGAATGACGGAAATGATTGGATTATAGACATTGACTTGGAAAAGTTCTTTGACACAGTAAACCATGACAAGCTGATGACTTTAATTGGAAGAACGATTAAGGATGGAGATGTTATCTCTATTGTGAGGAAATATCTGGTCAGTGGAATCATGATAGATGACGAATATGAGGATTCTGTTGTGGGAACACCACAAGGCGGGAATTTATCGCCACTACTGGCAAATATAATGCTCAATGAACTTGATAAAGAAATGGAAAAGAGAGGGCTTAACTTTGTACGATATGCGGATGACTGTATCATTATGGTCGGAAGCGAAATGTCTGCTAACAGAGTTATGAGAAATATTTCTCGATTTATTGAAGAGAAATTAGGGCTCAAAGTCAACATGACCAAGAGTAAAGTAGATAGACCAAGTGGACTCAAATATCTTGGATTTGGATTCTATTTTGATTCAAGAGCTCATCAATTCAAGGCAAAGCCACATGCAAAATCAATTGCGAAATTCAAGAAGAGAATGAAAGAACTTACTTGTCGTAGTTGGGGAGTTAGCAATAGCTATAAAGTGGAGAAACTCAATCAGCTTATCCGAGGATGGATAAACTACTTCAAGATTGGGAGTATGAAAACACTCTGTAAACAGTTGGACTCCAAGATTCGGTATAGACTTCGCATGTGTATATGGAAGCATTGGAAAACTCCACAGAACAGAGCAAAGAACTTGATGAAGTTAGGGATAAACAGAAAATATGCATGGTCAACAGCCTACACAGGAGCAAGAATCGCCTATGTATGCCAAAGAGGGGTAATGCATTATGCTATAACAAAAGAAAGACTAACCCGCTTTGGATTAGTCTCAATGTTAGATTATTATACTGAAAGGTGTGTGACTTGTTAAGTTGATTGAACCGCCGTGTACCGAACGGTACGCACGGTGGTGTGAGAGGTCGGGAAATTTATTTAAATTTCCCTCCTACTCGATTTGCTTTCATTATCTGAGGATTGGGTGACAGATTCTTCTACTTTGTTTTTTTCACTTGGTGGATAACCCCAAAGTCATTGATACACAAATGTTCTTGTTTTCGTAGTTTTCTATGCACAATATCTAAAAAGAATGTTGGAACTGATACTATGAATGGATTTGAACGGAAGAATCAACTATTTTCTATTAGCGGCTCCATTATTCTTTTTTTAAAGATAGTGCACTTTGGTTATCCATATATTGACACAAAATGAATGCAATTATATAATGAAATCAATAATTTCATGAAAGGTTGACAGGAATCTAGGGTCAAAGTTGAACGGATGAAGCAGAGATTTAAGTTTGTTTTTGAAGTTATGTTGATTGTTGCAGCAGTATGCTGTATTGCATTGGAATGAGGATATCTCATCAATAGGCAAAATCACGCAAGAATGACATTTATCGGTCATGCCAGTGTAAAGATTGTAACTACCAGCGGAAAGGTAATTTATATCGATCCATTTTATCCGACCGTTTCGTATCGGGAGCCGGCGGATTATATTTTGGTAACGCATTCTCATAGTGATCATAACGTCGTGAGGCTGTGTACGAAAAAGCCGGATTGTGTGGAGATTCATAGCTGGGATGCACTGAAGGATGGGGATAAGTACTTCCAGCAAAGGGAGGTATTTAACGGAAAAGGAAAACGAATCCTTCAGATTGGAGAGACAGTTTTCTTAAAGTAACATTTAAATTTAGAATATGAGGTGAGTGCCTGTATGGGATTAAGAACACTATATCAGAAAAAGAAAGTTCCATTTGTAACTATCGTATTCACATTACTTTGTATTACAGCCTGTAGTGCTACATACATAAAGCCATATCTGTACAATTATCTGGCATTGTTTGACCATGAGAATCGAACCAATCAGTATATTACGTTTTTATTCGTACATGGCAATGAGCCGCATGGAATACAATGGATGCATCTAGGAATGAACCTTTTAGGATTGCTTCCGTTTGGAATCTTAGCAGAGAAACTACTGGGACATATCCGCGTTGCGGTACTATTTCTCGTAGAGTGGGGAGTTACGTTAGGAATATTTCTATTCCTGCCGAAAGATCCAGGCGCGAATATCGCAGGAATTTCAACAGTAGTATATGCGTTGGCAGTATTGGCAGCGGTATGTTTGATCAAAATCGCAAAAAAAGATGGAAGAAAGATTTATAAGCAACCACTGACAATTTTCTTTCTAGTTGAGCTTTTAGGAATGCTGTCGCTTCTGAATCCGATTGCAATGAGTGGTTTAGCTTTGGCTCTGCATGCATCAGGAATTGCTGTAGGAGTGCTGGCAGCAGTACTTTGGAATAAGAAGTTAGATCGTGCAATAATCAGTTAGTTAATGGGGGCTGTCACTAAATCAACTGTACTTGTTGATTTAGTGACAGTTCCTTTTTGTCGTTTAATGTAAAAGGAGGGCTCTAATTTAATAAAAAAAATTAGACAAGCAGAAAAGGAAGATATCTCTCATATTTCAGAAATATTGATTTTTGCAAAAAAATGAATTTGTTAAAGGCTTAATTCGAATAGAAAAAAATCAAGTTGTTGAGCTATATGTTGATACATTTTTTGAAGGACAAGGAATAGGACGGAAATAACTAGAATTTGCGATACAAGAAAAGAGTGTAGAATATTTGTGGGTATTGGAAGAGAATAAAAGAGCTATTTCGTTTTGTTCCAATCATGGTTTTGTGTTATCTAATGAATGAAAATTTGAAGGTGGAGCATATATTGTAAAGATGGTTAGATGATTGCCAACAGAAATCTATGGTAATATTTGTTGTTGTGATAAAGGTCGATTTTTCCACTAATAATATAGAACACTTCATCCGAATTGTCCCTTCTTTCGATAATAGCTCTTATAATAATATATTTCTATTGAACAAAAGGTGTCTTTAATGGAATACGGTTGTTTTCGATGTGTTGAGATATTGGTCAAGATAATTTTTCACTTCCTATATTTGAAAATTATAATTGTGTAGAAATAATTTATGAAAGGATGGGTATCCATATAGAAATAATCACGTTAAAGAAAATCATCTAGAATGTGTGCAGATACACAACAGAAGCTGTAAACCTCCTATTTTGCTATGCTTAAGTATCTTGAAAAAGATCGGATGTACTTGTTGAGGAAATTGAGCTACCTATATCAGCTCAAATAGCATATCTTCAGACAAAATATACAGCTGAGCAGATTCTTGCAATGTATGAGATAAGGCAGATAGGTACTTACGAACTCATACAGAATCAGGAAGATATTGTAATTAAAGAATTAAAAAATATAAAATAGTAATTGCTTGAGCAATTGAAAAATGGTAAAATATAGAATATTACATATCCGCTCAATAGTACAAAGGTAATAGAGAGTTTTGTTTTAAGATGGTAAATGACTACCAGACAAATTAGAATTATCATGCTCAGGAGAAAAAGCGACAGTGAAAAAGTCAATCATTCTGCTTGATACCATTGTTTCTGTATTAGCAGTAGGCTGTATTCTAATCGACCTTTGTTTTATGTCTGTTCCTAAATGGATTAGTTTGATTACAATGATAATACTATTATCTCTTTTTGTCCTTGAATGGATCAAAGGTAAGCGTTTAAGAGGAAAATTATATATTCTGTAGTAAATGTTTTAATTCTTACATTTGTGTTCGTTGGAACTTATTTAAATCCGTTTAGAAATAGTTTTACTTTTTATCTGAATCCAGATTATGATTGCAAGGACTATGATATCGAACTGACATATGATGAATACAAGAGGTGCCTTGCGGATATGTTCCGAGAGATCCAAGGAGCGAGGTATAAAAAAATGTTTATGTACTTACTTCTACTAGTACTTACAGCTCTGCTATGGAGTTCGCAATGCTTATTTCGGACAATCAGCTTGGAAAAATAGTAGGAGAACCATTGGCAAATAGTTCAAGAGGTTATGGCGAAATTGCGAAATTTAAGCTTTCTAATTCTGGACTGGTAACGCAGGTGTCAACAATGAAATGGTACCGAGTAGATGAAACCATTACAGATGAACTCATTGAACTAGATATCAAATGTAATAGTGAGGAAGCATTACAAACGCTAATTGAATATTTAAATAATTAATCGAAGATTATCCTAAAAAAATAACATATTTGGAGGGGGCAACATGGAAAAATTACAGGCTTTTATAGTGCTAATATTGGTAGCTATATTTCTTTGCGCTTGTTCATCCGTAAGCACAACCTATACTGTTGAGGAAGACGGAATCAATTTTGTAGTTGATACGATAAACGGTACCATTTCCGATGGAGAATATACATATCAGTACTCATTCTCGGGTAGCGATTCTTCATACAGAGTTGACATTACATATCCTAATAACTCTAGTTATTGGTGGCAACAGCAAGGTGCCTCTGGTTATGGTGGTTGGAGTGATGCTTATGATGAAAACCGCTATGTAGCGGGTGATGTATTGCGTGATGTTCTTGAGCATGAGGCACCGAAAGAATCTAATACAGGTAGTTTTTTAATGGCGATTATCCTACTTGTGGTTGGTATATTTAATATTAGCTCACCGCGCACCGCTTGGTATCTGGAATACGGATGGAGATACAAGAATGCGGAACCGTCTGATTTTGCTTTGATCATGAATCGTATATCAGGTGGAGTTTTGATCGTTATTGCCATCATATTATTTATTGTATAGCTATAGAGAATGAAATTAAAAGTTAGATGCAGTTGTTCTGCGCTTTATAGAACGAGGATTGTCAGCAGAGGAAACAGCAGTCAGAATGGACATACCGATTGGTTTTTTTAAATCGTGTCTGAATAAAGGATAACTCCCAGTTTATGCGACATATTTTACTACATTTAGAACAATGAGGCAGATTAGTATGATTGATTTCATGTTGGTTTGTCTTATTTTATTTACAGAAAGCGAGCGCCACTTGGCATTAAGATTATGCAATGGATGTCAGAGAACAATCCAATCTCCCAATACCTATTGTGAGAACTATCAGCCTGTGGTGAAAGAGCAACATGAACAGAATCAGCTACAATGATTAGTTAAATTTTCTTGACTTACAATTAGTAGGGGTGTAATCTGTGGAGATAGAGTATAGATTATAAGTTGCAGGAGGATATATGAGATACAATAAAACAATTATCTTAAAAAATGATAAACCATGCGTGCTTAGAAACTGTGAAGCTTCGGATGCAAAGGAAGTATATGATAATTTTCATTTGACACATGGTCAAACAGATTATTTGCTTAGCTATCCTGATGAAAATAGCTATGATGCCGATTGGGAAAAACTGTTCTTAGATAAAAAGGAAAAAAGTGACAGGGAAATTGAAATCTGTGCAGTGGTCGATAACAAAATAGTAGGCACCGCTGGAATTGAAGCCATTGGACATAAAGAAAAAGTGAAGCATCGGGCAGAAATCGGTATCAGCATCGAGAAAGATTACTGGGGCCTAGGAATCGGACGTGCATTGATGGGAGCTTGTATCGAATGTGCTAGAAAAGCAGGTTATACTCAGGTCGAGTTGAATGTTGTAGCAGATAACATAAGTGCTTGTTCTCTCTATAAAAGCCTGGGATTTGTAGAATTTGGACGGAATCCCAAAGGATTTCGTTCTCGTACGGTTGGTTTGCAAGAAATAGTTCTTATGCGTTTAGATCTTGAATATTAATCCAAGTTTTATGCTCCCCTATGAAAGCTGAACTGGTATACAAAATACAAGATACAGTATGATTTAGTATCTACTCATACAATAATTGACTATGCAATTCATGAATGAAAATACATAGAAAAATACATAAAGGAAGAATTGTATAGAAGTAATAGAACTTATGCAGCTTTATTGGACGAAAGAAATGAATGAAAGATAACAATGACTTAATATTGCTATTTAGGATAAATCGGGAGGTCATAGTATGGTAGATGGTCATATTCATATTGAACGAGGAGAATATACGCTTGAATGGGTAAATCAATTCGTAGTAAAAGCAGTTGAAATGCAATTAGATGAGATTTGGCTTCTTGAGCATTGTTATCGGTTTGAAGAATTTGTTCCCATGTATGATTCTGTTTGTGCATATAGCGACTATATAGATCAATGGTTTCATAGACAAGCAGGTGTTTTGAAACTAGATAATTATTTGTCACTGTTCAAACAAGTCAGAAATCATCAGTTTCCTGTTAAGATTAAATTTGGTCTTGAGATATGCTATTTTCAAGAGTTTGAAGATTTAGTTGTAGAATTAACGAAAGGTAAAGATTTTGATTTCTTGTTAGGTAGCGTTCATTTTGTTGATGATTTTGCCTTTGACCATAAGGCAGAGCATTGGAATGGAATTAATGTCGACGAAATATATCATAGATATTTTGAGACATCGATTTTGCTTGCTCAAAGTGGCATATATGACGGTATCGCTCATCCCGATGCGATTAAACTTTTTGGACACAGACCATCCTATTCACTAACGGATTATTATGAAAGATTAGCAAAGGAGCTTTCAAATAATAATATGTACGCAGAACATAATAGTGGAGTATTTCGACGTTGGCCGAATACAGCTACGCTAGGTATGAATGAAGAAATGCTAAGAATAATGAAAAAAAATAATGTAAAAATCATTACAGCATCGGATGCTCATTGCCCTGAAGATGTTGGTGATAGAATATTGGAACTTAACAATTGTCTCATAAATAGTTGAGTGCAAACAGTCTAAGAGATTGTCTGAATGGATGGTCTCTTTTTTGAACTTTAAAAACATGAGCAAGAGTTTGAATGGTATACATTCCGTCATTTCAATATGATTGACGGCTATGAATAGAAATAGTAAGATAAATAGAGAATGATTACATAAAAATGTATGAGAATAAGTGGAGAGCAAGTATTTCATTGCCTGAATGGAGTCAACACCAGACAGGACAATGCTGGAAAATTTGCAAATAAGATGGATTTATTATTACTGATTAATTTTCGACCAGGAGGACTGTATCCTTTTTTGCCAATGGAACAGTCCCAGTTGTTGAATCAGCATATCGGTCTAAATGATATCAACCAAGAGCTTACCAAAAAGCTAAAAGAGAATTTACTCAAAGCTCGTAGCGTGAATGAGCTAAAAGATAAACTTGATGCAGTTATAGTACATATTGATTATAATCGTGAGGCACCAAAAGATTCCGATATTGTAAATACAAATGAGACGAAGAATTATATTATGCATTCTGACATTGTAATTTGTGGTACGCATTTTTCTATGTCAGATACGTTGGAGAAGATCGAAAAAGGAAACATGTATAAATTCAATGCGTTTTTGCAATCGGAAGATGCAGTGAAAAAGGCATATCATTTAATGAAAGAGACGGGAACCGTTGTTGTTGAACTTGGCTCACAATTTTTCTCGTCCTTATATGGATATGTGATTGATAGGTTTGGAGTACATTGGAGATTTATGATAAAGGAGTAATCGCAGATGAAAAAAATAGAGTTTGAGCAAGTAAGCAGATGGATGCATCGAAATGCAAGAGAACTTGATCTGAAACTATGGAATTGTTTGTTTGAGAATGGAGAGGCAATAGAAGTTGCTGATGCATTGTTAGCATATCAAAATGAAGATGGTGGTTTTGGACATGGTCTTGACCCAGATAACTGGAATGAAAATTCACTATCCTATGCTGTAAGTTATGCAATTGAGACATTGGACATGGTCGGATTTCATGACAAAAATCATCCAGTGATCCAGGGAATTTGCAAGTATCTAAATGAAACAGGAATGGATAATTGGAATTTTACTGTTCCGACGAATGAGGGCTATCCGCATGCCTCCTTTTATAATCATGAGGAAACATATAATAAGGTTGAGAGAATAGGCGTTGTTTTGTCACTGAGCACATTTGTAATCAGATATATGCAGGATACATTACTATATCAGGAAGTTCAGAAGAGTCTAGAATCATGGATTTCATTAATTTATCAGGATAAGTTAGGAGATATGGGACCATCTGGCTATATTCGTTTGGTGGAAGCAATGAAAGAGAAGGAAATCAAAGACTTTGATTATGAGAAACTACAAAATAGATTGATTGAAATTGTGAATCAAACAATGCAAAAGGATGAAAAACAATGGGAGCAGTATGGATATCGACCAAGTGATTTTATTAAGTCCAAGGATAGTATCTTTATAGAAGGTAATATGGAAGCAATCGAAAAAGAGTGTGAGTATCTAATTCGTACACTTCCAAAGAATGATGTATGGCCAGTGTCGTGGTGCTGGTTTGATAATGCCAATCGATATCCAAGGGAAGAAACCATAAGTTTACATAAAGCAAAAGCAAGAAAATGTATTGAGAGAATGATATTTCTAAGGGAGTTTGGGTTTCTAAGATAACAAAAGATCAACTAGAATTAAAAGAGGCGGACAAATGATAGGATTGGGAACGATTATTAATACGATAGCGATTGTATTTGGAGGCATAGCAGGACATCTTTCTGGAAGACTTTTAAAAGAGCGTCATCAAGAGACCTTAAGTATGGCATGTGGTGTGAGTGTGTTATTTATCGGCATTGCAGGTGCAATGGAGGGGATGCTTTCCATAGAAAACGGTACATTAAATAGTGATCAAGCAATGCTGGTTGTTATTAGTATAGCACTTGGTGCATTCATTGGTGAAATCATTAATATAGAAGGATGGTTTGAGAGATTTGGAGAATGGCTCAAAGGAAAGACCGGTAACTCCAAAGATGAGAATTTTGTCAATGGCTTTGTAACAGCTTCGTTAACTGTTTGTATTGGGGCTATGGCTATCGTTGGTGCGATTCAAGATGGAATTCTGGGAGATTACACAATTCTTGCAACAAAGGCAGTTCTAGACTTGATTATCATCATGGTTATGACCTGTTCTTTAGGAAAAGGATGTGTATTTTCAGCTCTACCTGTTTTCGCATTTGAAATGGGAACGGAAGAAGCAGTTTACCATGCATTTCAGGTTCTAAGCGATGGTGGCGTAGTGATTGATCCCATTCATGAACTTCCATGGAGTAAATGCTGTGCTACTGTAATCGACAGATATGGTGTGTGCTGGTGGATTTCAATCTGATGAATTCAAGGAAAGGGGAGAGAACATTTGTGAGTTGAGGAAGGAAGAATAAATATGTTAGGAATTTACTATAGTGGAACAGGTAATTCAAGATACGCAATGGAACATTTTTTGGAGAAGTATGATTCATCTGCAAACTGTGTTTCAATTGAAGATGAGAAAATCAAAGAGTACATAGAAAAAAACCAGGAGATTGCATTTGCCTACTCCGTTCAATATAGCAATGTTCCAAAGATGGTGAAAGATTTTATTGACTGCAATCAATCCTTATGGAAAGGTAAGAAGGTTTTTGTGATTGCAACTATGGGACTATTCAGCGGGGATGGAGCAGGACTGCTGGCACGGAGGCTGCATCGATATGGAGCAGAGATTATAGGAGGGCTGCATTTAAAGATGCCTGACTGTATTGCTGATGTTAAAGCATTGAAAAGGCCATTGGAGAAAAACAAGGAATTGGTTCGAGAGGCAGAACAAAAGATAGATCAGGCCGTACAAAGCATGAAGGATGGACGTCCACCACAAGAAGGATTGGGACCACTAAATCACCTGGCAGGATTATTTGGGCAACGTCTCTATTTTTATACTAAGACCACGAAGTATGTCGATAAGCTAAAGATTGATTCTGCTAAATGTGTTGGCTGTGGAAAATGTGTCAAATCATGTCCGATGAAGAATTTATCGCTTAAAAATTGTAAGGCACAGGCAAGCAATCAATGCACGATGTGTTATCGATGTGTCAATCTATGTCCGAAACAGGCAATCACCCTGTTGGGAAAACAGGTGATAGATCAGGGAACGGTAGAAAAGTATTTGTAACGACGTCAAGTGTATAATGGAATGATTGAGAGATGGGAAGCGATACAGGATGATGATGGCATTGTTGCTATGGAACAAGATGAAATATAAGGGTTAGTAACTTACATAATCAGTGATCAGGAATGCGAAATCATGCAATAGGATTCTATCAAAAACGAGGATTTGATATGGTCCATCTATATCATAAGGCTTTGGGGCAATCTAGAAAGTTAAAGCCAGAGATACCGTTGATTGATGAGAATCATCTTATTTCTTCTACATGAAAGTGCCGGAGAATTTTGAACCTGTCTCAGACAGCTTTACAGAGGACAATCACAAGGAGAGACTCGCGTGGGTTACTTCGGACAGTGAAATTACCTATTATCCAGAATTTTTCAGGACAGAGCTTTCCTGCCCTAAGCATTATGTGCAGCATATCATTACAGATGGGAGAAAGAATTAGATGGATATTGAGAATATGCATCACATATATATACCGGAAGAAATCAAAAATATTATCGGAGATGAGACATATACAAGAAATACTACAGGAATGTCCGATTCAGATGTGCTTATATTTCCTAAGTATGTCTTGAAAATTCAGTCACATACCATTGAAACTGATAATGAAAATGCTGTTGTGAAATGGCTGAATGGAAGAGTGACAGTTCCAGACATTTTAGCTTACCAGATAGAAAGGGAAAAGGCATACACGCTGATGACTAAAGTGGAAGGCAACATGCTGTGTGAGGAGGCGTATTTGACTGCGCCGGACAGATTAATCAAGTTAGTTGCTAAAGGCCTTCGAATGCTTTGGTCTGTGAATGTGGAAGACTGTCCATTAAAGGCGAGCCGTTTGGATGAGCGATTAAAGGCAGCGCGTTACAATGTTGAGAATAATTTAGTAGATTTAGATAATGTGGAACCTGAAACTTTTGGGCCAGGCGGATTTGCAAGTCCAGAAGAATTACTTTGTTGGTTGGAACTGAATAAACCAGAGGAGGATATTGTACTGACACACGGAGACTTTTGCTTGCCGAATATATTTGTTGATAATAACAGGACGATCAGCTTTATCGATCTTGGAAAAATGGGCCCTGCAGACAGGTGGCAGGATATAGCAATTGCACTTCGTAGCCTCGAACATAATTTTTCGGGAAAATATAATGGCGGAATAGCTTATTTTCAGTTCGAACCTGATATGCTACTTGATGAACTTGGGATTGAAATGGATGAGAAAAAGAATAGGTATTATATGCTTTTGGATGAGTTGTTTTAAGAAAAGTGATATCTTAAGTTAATGGATATATTGACAGATTTGTTTGCTAAATGCAAAGCATTTATTTGTATCGTGATGTAAACTTACTATAGTGTTAGTTGCCCAGACAACAACATAACATCTGTTTAGGAGGAAAGAAAGCTATGGAGTGGATTACCTGTATCAGGGAGGCAATCAATTTTATGGAGAAGAACCTGTTAGAGATAAAAAGCCCGGAAGAGGTAGCAGACTATGTTCATATGTCTGGCCTCTATTTACAGAGGGGATTTCAAATTGTCACAGGATATACACTAGGCGAATATATGCGAAACAGAAAGCTTTATCTTGCGGCAATTGAACTAGCGGATACTTCTACTTCTGTGATTGATATCGCATTAAAGTATGGGTACGAAACGCCTGCAAGTTTTGACAAAGCATTTGTAAGATTTCATGGCTTTTCCCCTTCAGATGTAAGACGAAACAGAGGAAAAATAAAATCTTTTCTGATGTTGAAGGTAAATATTTCAGTGCAAGGAGGAGAAAATATGCAATTTCGTATTGAAAAGAAAGAGGCTATCAAAATCGTAGGTTTCCAGAGAGAGTTTTCTATTGAGGACTCTTATGAAAAGATCCCGAAATTTTGGGATGAAACAACGAGAAATTATGCATCCCATCTGATGCAGGGACTAGAACCGGTGGGGGATATGGAGAAATATATTGCATCCCATCGTGTGGGTGAATTAGGAGTATGTATTGACGATAGGAATGATGGAAAGTTCGATTACCTGATTGCAGGTTACTCCAAAGAAGATGAAGTTCCAAAGGAATTTACAGTCAAAGAAATCCCAGCAGGAACATGGGCGGTCTTTGATTGTACTATGAAGACTCTACAGGATACCAATACATCCATATGGAAAGAATGGCTTCCAGCAAACGAAGAGTATGAACTTGCTGGTAAGTACAATATTGAATGGTATTCACCGGAGGGAATGCCTGGTCCAGACCAGAAGTGTCAGATATGGATCCCTGTGGTTAAAAAGTAATTTGAGATAGAATTTAAGAGGAATCTTCTCGAAGAAACATAACATACAAAACGAACCTCACAGATTTGGAATGCAAACATATATGATAAAAAAAATGTGTGGTTCGTATGAATTCAAAGTGTTGTATTAACGAAGATAGTTTACCAAGAAGCCCTGGTAAATAATGCAGAAGTACAATTTCCACAGGATTGCCTCAATAAAATCTCAAGTAAACAGCTGAAACTGACGTATGATATCAATGTATTTCCATTATTTTATTTGACGAAGGAAGCACTATGTCATATGAAAGAAGGAAGCTGTATCATTAATACCGCTTCAGTTACAGCGTATGAAGGACAGATAAGACTAATCGATTATTCGTCAACGAAAGGAGCCGTAGTATCATTTACACGGGCATTATCCCTGACACTAGCAAAGCAGAATATCCGTGTCAATGCGGTTGCACCAGGTCCAATCTGGACGACTTTGATTGTATCATCCTTCAATGAAAAGGAGGTTAGTGTATTTGGTCAGGATACACCGATGGGACGTGCAGGTCAGCCATATGAACTGGTACCAGCTTATGTTTACCTTGCTTCTAGAGATTCTACCTATGTAACAGGTCAGGTTCTCCATGTCAATGGCGGAACTATGACAGAGAGCTAATCGGAATGTGATAATGATTTTTTATAGAAATCTATGAGAGATCGTTATCACATTTTTTGTCGTATATGCTCACATAAAGAAAGTAAGAGGGAGAGTGCTTCTCATGAAATACGTTCTAGCAAGTAAGATTCTGCTTGACTGTATAGGGCTGAAAAGATACACTGATATTATTCAAGTACATAGATTATGCATAAAAAATTAGAACAATTGAATAAGGAGTAGATGGAGTGATATTACAAAAAACTGATACCCATAATCTTTGGGAGGTTGTCCAATTATCTGTAAACGAGGAGCAGAAGGGATTCGTTGCAACCAACACACAAAGTATTCTTGAGGCATATGCAACAATATCGGAAGGACATGTGGCGTTACCGTTCGCCATTTATCATGAAGAACAGTTGATTGGATTTGTAATGTTTGGATATGGAACTAATGGTGATGAAGAGGATCCAAAGATCGCGGATCATAATTATTGTATATGGCGATTTATGATCGATAAGAAATATCAAGGTTAGTGGCACGTTTATGCATGGTAGTAAAGAATCCCCTTCTTGGTTTTTATGGGTTCATTTGTTTATGAATCTTTTTATGATTATTCCATTTGGGTGCATCTTAGAGAGTAAAACGGGATCAAAAAACACGCTCATAGTAGTTTTGAGTGCTATCATCTTTAGCTCGATTACTTTTCAGATTTTATTATCTGGTAAAGATGAAATGGCAACAGGTATCTCAGTGGTTGGATATGCATTTGTGGCTGGAGGTACTTTGAATTTGATTCAATCATGGACAACTTATTCAAAAAAGTTTAAAAATGTATGTATTATACTATGTGTTCTAGACGTACTAATGCTGTTTCCGATGATGACCGGTTGGGTATCCACATGCTTACATATTTCCGGAATTGTAAGTTATTTTTTCGTATATTTTATTATGAAATTACTAGCACATCTAAAAAAATGAACAAGAGATAAATAGTTTGTCGATAAAAAAGAACTTGATGGATTTGAGCAATCCAATAATGTAAACTAAAAGGAGATGCCTAACATAGTTAATAAGCGAATGTTAGACATCTACTTTTTATAACTTATGCTTTCATTTCACTCTTGGCATGACTTTTCATGCTTGCACCGAGTTCACTGGAGTATTCTTAGTCGTCATAACTAATAGATGGAAAAGTGTTGTACAAATTTGTTTGGAATGATAAAATAATAGTAATTAATGGAAAATATCTAATAAAAAAGGAAAAGGAGAACTATAAGTGGAGCATCTGAATCGCACAAGGTTTCGATTGAAATATAAACAAATTATATTCCCGTTTTTAATCGCAGTATTATCTTTTGCTTTCTTGCCTGCGGTTAGGGCACAAGCAGCTAAATCCATCACTCGACTAACATTTAATGGTCAGGATTATTATCTTACAAGCAATCAGATGGACTATGTGAATCAACTAACTGATACAAATGATTATATAGGGGTAGCTAAATTTATCGAATCGTTAGGAGAAGATGCACATTATTTTGCAATTGAGAACGGCGTATTATATGGTGGTGTGGGAAAAGAGAATCCTCAGATTAAGGAACTTAAGATCCCAAATAGTGTACATACGATTGCAAAGTGTGCATTTCAAGGTTGCGATCAGTTTGTAAAAATCAGTATGTCAGATAGTGTAAAAGTTTTAGAATATGGAGCATTTGCAGACTGTAGTTCTCTTAAGAGCGTTAAATTATCGAAAAACCTGACATACATTGGAAAGTATGCATTTCAAAATTGCAATAAGCTTACTAGTATTTCTTTACCTTCAAAGTTAACAACGATTGAATATGCTGCTTTTTTAAACTGCACTTCCTTAAAAAGTGTAACATTACCAAAGTCAGTGACTACGGTAAAAGAATTCGCATTCTACGGATGCAGTAAATTAAAAAGTATTAAAATGTTAGCAAACGTAAGTGAGATTGGAGAAAGTGCACTGTATGACTGTAAATCCCTTCAAAATGTTATTACAACACAAGGAAGTTATGCGGAAGCATATGCAAAAGAAAATCTAAATTGCGCGATCATTTACACGTCAAAGGTTACGATGGCAAATAAAGTTCAGTATCTACTAGTTGGTGATACCTATAATAGCATGGTATATAATGCATCTGGTAAAAGGGTTACTTATTCCTCCACCAATAAAAAAGTTGCGACGGTCGACAAGAATGGAAAGGTGAAGGCAGTGAGCAACGGAAAAGCAACGATTCAAGCAGTTGTTGATGGCAAGACAGTGAAATGCAGTGTGATTGTACTGAAAAGGTCAGTGGATAACCGTGTAAAGCAGTTTGCGAAAAACTATACAAAACCAGAAATGTCAGATTATCAAATCATTACCTTGGCTCATGAGTGGCTGATTAAGAACGTAAGTTATGATAGTAAGAACTATGAGAATGGGTCGGTCCCTAAAGTAAGTCATACAGCGCAGGGGGCATTATTAAATGGAGTAGCAGTTTGCGATGGTTATGCTTATGGATTTCAAAAAATCATGGATTACTTTCATATTCCAAACAACATAGTAATCGGTAAGTCCAATGGAGAAGGACATGCTTGGAATTTAGTTAAGATTAAGGATCAATGGTATCAGATTGACGTAACGTATGATGATCCAATTATCAATGGAAAGAATCAAAATATAAAAGTATATAAGAATTATTTCTTGATTAATGACGAACAGATGAAGAAAGACCACACTTGGAATAGTGATAAATATGAGAAATGTACCGCAACAAAGATTGATAAGGATTATGTATCGAAACGTTAACTGATATGATATTTTTCATATGAATCGTAGCATTAAAGCAATCAATCAGGAGTTGCAAGAATGAAAATACGTTGGAAAATAATAAAGACTCCAAGGCTATTGAAATTATCTATTTCCGTATGCTATATTGATAAGAAATAAAGACTAGAGATTGCGAGGGAAAAAATGGACAGAAATTGTAGTTTAGATGAGATATCAGATGGTAGGTTTTATGGAGTCAATGATATGGTAAAGGCCGATTGCAACGACTGCCAGGGGTGTTCGGCCTGCTGTCGTGGAATGGGAAGTTCCATCGTACTAGATCCATTGGATATCTATCGGCTATGTGCGGTTGACAATCAAAGCTTTGAGCAGCTTTTAGCAGATAAAATAGAGTTAAATGTAGTAAAAGGTTTGATTCTTCCCAATTTAAGAATGGCCGGAGAGAGCGAACAGTGTGCATATTTGAATGAAGAGGGAAGATGTAGCATCCATTCCTTTCGACCAGGAATTTGTCGTATCTTTCCATTAGGAAGAGTCTATGAGGATCATTCTTTTCAATATATTTTACAGGTACATGAGTGCCAAAAGAGTAATAAGACAAAGGTCAAAGTAAGTAAATGGATTGATACTCCAGATTTGAAAAAGAATGAAGAGTTTATCATTACCTGGCATTACTTTATGAAAGATTTACAGCAATTGATTCAAAGTCAAACAGAAGAAGCACAGATCAAACAACTTAATATGTATGTTTTGAATGTCTTCTTTTTAAAGGCATATGATACAACCAAAGACTTTTATGATCAATTTCATGTTCGCATGGAAGAGTCAAAGAAGGTTATATCTTCTCTAAGTGCACAATAAAAGAGGAAGAATCAGCTATTTCTTGATCCAATGCTAATAGGAGGCATTTATGAAGACGAGAAAAGAGTATACTTGTCCATTGGAATTAACTCATGATATCATGCGGGGGAAATGGAAACCAATCATTATCTGACGAATCGGGGGCAACGCATGCTGGAAGCCATTCGTCAGATGCAAGCGATTGGCTTAGAAATCATAGGAGAGAACCAGTAATCCGATTGGTCGAATACCAACAAAAAAGTGGGTAATAGTATTGAGATAGTTCTTGTACTATAATATGGCCAAAAAGGAGGTACTCTTATGTTAAGAAATCCAGAGCAGACGATTGGAAACTTAATTGATAAACAATCGGTAGCTTACATAAGTTCTGTGGATGAAGAAGGCTTTCCAAATACAAAAGCAATGCTGTCACCACGATTAAGAGAAGGTATTAAAGTATTCTATTTTACTACGAATACCAGTTCTATGAGAGTAAATCAGTTTCGGAATAATCCGAAAGCATGTCTCTATTTTTGTGACAAAAGATTCTTTCGGGGAGTAATGTTAAAAGGGACCGTAGAAGTATTAGAAGACAGTGCAAGTAAAGAGCTGATTTGGCGAGAGGGGGATACGCAGTATTATTCAAAAGGCGTAACCGATCCAGATTACTGTGTGTTACGAGTGACAGTAACGAGTGGAAGATATTATTCCAATTACAGCTCACAGACATTTGAGATAGAATAGTAGGATAAGAGCGATTTCATTTGGTAAAGATACATATGAAGTCGCTTTTTTATAAGGAAGTTGGAGAAAGAGTTATTTAAAATGTACATAAAAGAGGAGTGAGTTAGATGGCTTGGTATGAAACAGCAGTATTTTATCACGTATATCCACTCGGATTATGCGGGTGTCCACATGAGAATGATGGACAGAACCAAGATTGTTTTGATCAGTTGTTTGTTTGGGCGAATCATATGAAGAATATGAATTGTACGGCAATCTACATCGGACCATTGTTCCAATCGGGTTCCCATGGATATGATACGACAGATTATTATCAAGTGGATTGCAGACTCGGCAATAATGAGCGTATGAAGCAATGGGTGGCACATTGCCATAACATGGGGATGCGTGTAGTCGTTGATGGTGTGTTTAATCATGTTGGGCGTGACTTTTTTGCATTCCGTGATCTGAAAGAAAATCGAGAACAATCACGGTATCGTGACTGGTTTTGTAACGTCAACTTTCAAAGCAATAATGAGTACAATGATGGATTTAGTTATGATAACTGGGGCGGATATAACCTGTTAGTTAAATTAAACTTGCGGAATCCCGAGGTGAAGGAATATCTATTTGGTGCAGTTTCCTTATGGATTCATGAGTTTGAGATCGATGGAATCCGATTAGATTCAGCCAATGTGCTAGACTGGGATTTTATGAAAGAATTGCGTAGCAGATGTGATCAGATGAAATCGGAATTTTGGTTGATGGGTGAAGTCATCCATGGAGATTATAGCCGTTATATCAATCCTTCGATGTTAGATTCTGTAACGAACTATGAACTTCATAAAGGTTTATACTCTGGTCATAATGATCATAACTATTTTGAAATTGCACATTCCGTACGCAGATTAAATGATTTATGCAGAGGAATGAGGTTATATACGTTTTCCGATAACCACGATGTGCCACGTCTTGCAAGCAAGTTAAATAACAGAGTGCATCAGCCATTGATTGCAATGTTAGTTTACACGCTTCCTGGAATCCCATCCATTTATTATGGCTCGGAATATGGAATCGAAGGAAAACAGGAAAATGGTGATGACTGGCTGTTACGTCCTGCTCTTGATTTGAGTGATTTTAGCGAGCAGGAGAAGGATACCAAATCTTTGGTATCCCTTTATAAAAAGTTAGGTCAGTTAAAGAAAGAATACTTGCAATTATCGTATGGTTCCTATCAAGAGTTATTGCTAACGAATCGTCAGTTTGGATTTGCACGTATTTTAGATAATCGTGCAATTATCACTTTGTTAAATAATGACGATGCTCCAGCCCATCTTGAGGTCAATTGTCCAGTTGCTACAAATAAGATCGTAGATTTATTAGAAAAAGGATTTACTTCCAACTTATCGGAAGGAAAGCTGAGAGTCGATTTGCCTGCAAATGAAGGCATGATCTTAGGAGTTTTTGCTGATTAGAGCTCAGAATAAAAAAAGTGGTTGACAAATAATAAAACAAGAATATAATGGTAAATAATAACATGAGAAAAAGCTAAGACGGAAA
>JAQXNU010000011.1 GCA_029098165.1 Clostridiales bacterium | reverse complement strand
TACAATGCTCTAATTATTTTTATGCCATTGATTTCTTTCGTTATTGCGATTCACTATTATAAAAAATCAAGCAAAACAAAGCTAGAGAAGGTCCGAAAAAAGATTTTGCTGATTTCTATGACGATACCAAGCATATCGTTGATTCTAAGCCAAATTATTCAGCAACTTCATACGGATATTATTTTATTAGGGTTAATGATCTCAGGTATTACCTTAATTATCTCCGCTTATCATTATCAAATCTTCGATGTTGGAGAGAAAGCAAAGAGACAGATGCTCGATACGATGACACAGGCATTAATCATCTTAAATGAGAACTTTGGTTTTATTTACGCAAATAAGAAAGCAATGCAGCTCTTTCCTGAGTGCATGGATGCCAAGATAGGCTTGGGAATGGGCAATCTTTATCGGAAATTATGTGTAAAAGAGTTAAAAATTGATGACCGAATCTATGAAGTTGAAATGACCATTGTATATAACGGTAATGAACTGGCTGGTTATTCTACATGTCTATTTGATGTGACAGAGCGTAGAAGATATGAAAAGGAATTGATTAAGAGGAAAGAGGAATCTGATTTTGCAAATCAGTCCAAAAGCACATTTTTAGCGAATGTAAGCCACGATATTCGAACACCGCTTAATGCAATCATCGGAATGGGTGTACTTGCTCTTCGTAATTCCCTTAGCGATAAATTGAAATATCAGATTCAAAGTATCAATCATGCAGCAAAAGAATTGCTTCAGATAACGGATACAATCTTAGATATCTCAAAACTGGAATCAGGTAAAGTAGAACTATTGGAAGAGGAGTACTATCTAAAACCGATCCTTTATGAAGTATCCAACATGGCTTTTATGAATCTTACTGGAAAAAAGATTGCGTTTCATCTAGAGATTCAAGATACCATGCCGAATGGTTACATTGGAGATGGGAATAAAGTTAAACAGGTTCTTATGAATCTTCTATCCAATGCGATTAAGTATACAAAGCAAGGGCAAATTTCGTTATATGTTAGTTCGCGGATTGTAGAAGACAAAAATAGATTATGTTTTTGTGTAAAAGATACAGGGATTGGGATTCATGAGAAGGATATTGAAAAGATATTTTGTACCTATGAACGTATCCATGAAGAAGAAAATCAAGGAATCGTAGGGAGTGGTCTAGGATTATCTATTGTAAATAGTTATGTTGAGCTAATGCAAGGTACCATTACAGTAAAGAGTGACTATGGTAATGGATCAGAATTTACAGTAGAGATACCACAAGCAATCTTTGATTCGGAAGAAATCGGGCAATTGAATTTATCCGAAAATGAAATCGTAGCGTTTCTCGATGAAGAGAGTGTGGAAGCTTTTCATGGCATTAAATTCAACGGTGCAAAGGTACTTGTTGTGGATGATATGGAGATTAATCTTCAAGTAATTCTGGGATTATTAGAACCTTATGAAATGAAAGTAGATTTATCTTCCACTGCAGATGAAGCCATTCAGCTGATTCAGGATAACGATTACGATCTAGTTTTCATGGATCATATGATGCCGATAAAGGATGGTATCGAGGCGATAAAAGAAATACGTGCACTACCAGGAAGTAAGTACGAGCGATTGCCAGTGATTATGCTGTCGGCGAATGCGATGGCGGGAATGAAAGAGTTCTTTATGGATCATGGATTCCAAGGATTCATACCAAAGCCGATTGATGAACGCAACCTTTTAAAAGTTCTTCAAAAGTGGTTATCAGAGTATCAGCGTTATACAGTGATCGATCAGATCGATTATGAGATAGGACTTCATAATGTAAGCAATAATCAAGAACAATATATAAAGATCTTAAAAACGTATGAAAAAGAAATGAGAAGTCTACAGGAGAAGCTTCCATTGCTAGCTGCTAGTGATCGTGATGAGTTACGTGTTAAGATTCATGGAATCAAAGGAGGAAGCCGTTCCATCGGGGCAATTCGGCTGGGGGATTATGCTGCGGCTATTGAGAAAAAACTGAAACAAGCAGATTATGACCAGCTAGAAGAGAATCTTAGAGTATTAAATGAAATGATGGATCAACTGTTAGGAAATATCCGTGGTTTTCTGAACAGGCAGGAAACTGATATGAAGGTTCAAGAACCAAAGACAGCAAATGAAATTGATCATGAATGGTGGGAGAATTTATATCTTGAGATTTCGCGATATGACTCCATTCAAGCTTCGCAAATGATTGAGAAGGTACTTCCACAGGAGGATGAAGCATTAAACCAAATCTTGAAAGAAATACTAGAACTGTTAGATATCATGGAATATGACAACTGTAAAAAGAAGATAGAATCCTATGCATTTTAATGGTTGTACTATTAAGTCGAATACGGTATAATAAAAGGCTTATGCAACATTAGAGGAGGATTTTTTTTATGGCAGTAAATGTATTGATGGACGCAAAGTACGCAATTCGTACTGGAGAGTTTATGGAAGCAGTTCACCTTTTACAAACAGAGGATATGCAAAACCCTAAGGTACTTTCTCTTTTAGCAGAGGCATTCTTCTATATGGGAAGATTTGAGGAAGCTTATAAGACGTACCATAAATTATTCCATGATAGCAATGTAAAAACAGAGTTAATGGATGGACCAGTGGAGGAATATGATAAAGAAGGCCAGACAATCTATCAATCTTTGATCAACCTTGGTATTCCTACCATTATGGAACGTTTACCATTAACGATGGATTTTGACTATAAGCAAAGCAAGGAAACTCCAAAAGAAAGTTATGATGAGCTACTTGAATTTCAAGTATTTTTAGAACGCTGTGCTGGTATCGCAGGCAAAGATATGAAAAAGACTGCGGCAATTATCAATGATGAGTTAGAAGTTATGATGAACAATAAAAACAAAGTCATTGTTGCGCGTGCATGGATGTATCGAGCAGAGTTAAGTTTTCGTCAAAAAGACTACATGGAAGCATACCGCTGCTATCTAAAGGCTGCATTGACTGAAGTAAACAAAGCATTATACTTTGGCTACGCAGCAAATATGCTGATGAAATGTCAGGAACAGGATAAGAATTTTGTTGGTATTGCTACGGTACTTACATATCGAGCAATTGAGTTAGACTATACAAATGCAAAGTGGCATTATAATCAGGGGTTAAACCTGATGTCATTAGCAAAATTATTTACTTCTACAGGTCTAGGACATCTTTCGTTCTTGAAAGCAGCAAAAAAAGAGTTTTCGATTGCATATCAGGCTTGTCGCGAAGATCAGAAACAATTGAAGGAACAAATTGAGAAAATGTATACCGATGTGAAAAAGATAATTAAATAAGAAGATCAAATAGATAAAAAATAGCAAAAGAGAGGAGTGAGAGAGGCAGGGAATCCTATTAGAATTTGGCTAAGTCAGGCCGAAAGGGAAAGACAGCCAAATTCTGATAGGATCCCTGCCCCTCGCTACGTTGCTCTTTTGCTGTTTTTTGGCCTCTTTTGTTATATTATAGTCCGCCACCATCAAAGGTTATAATCTGTGCGTTAAGATAGGAATGAGTAGATAGGTCATAGACCAAGTCGGCAACTTCCTCTGGGGTTCCCATTCGGCCGGCTGGAATCTCTTCTTCCAGTGCTTCAATTTCTTCTTTGGAAAAGCATCGATTCATATCCGTATCAATGGCACCGCATGCTACCGCATTGACTTGGATATTGCTTGGAGCTAGTTCCTTTCCTAATGCTTTGGTGAAAGAATTAATTCCGCCTTTTGTAGCGGAATATACTGCTTCACAGGAAGCACCTTCATTGCCCCAAACCGAAGATATATTGATGATCTTGCCTGACTGTTGTCTTAAGAAGACAGGAATTGCTTGATGGCAGCAGTTCATAACGCTGACCAAATTCGTAGTGATCAACGATTGATATTCCGTTGGTGTTAAATCTGTGAATAAACCAATCGAAGAGACCCCGGCATTGTTAATAAGTACGTCTAAAGTTCCATAACGTTTGATAATTTGCTGGAACATAGATGCTACGGTATCATAGTTGCCCATATCTCCTAGAAAGGACATACAGGTCACACCATATGCTTCGATCTCTTCTTTTACTTTATTCAGTGCAGTTTCATTTTTTATACTATTTATGATAACATGAAATCCTTGTTTCGCGAACTTAAGAGCGATGCTTCGACCAATTCCACGGGAAGCACCGGTAACTAATACTACACGATTCATTGTTTTATTACTCCTTTTGTGATTCATTTCTTTCATTATAGCATCCTACATGCTGTTCGCAAGGACAAGTTTTGAAATGTTACATATTATGTTATAAAATACAAAGTTTTGCATTCCATTCATTTTCTGATATACTTTAGAAGTGGTATTGCGTGTTTTAACAGGTGGAGGGATTTATGATGAAAAAGAAAATAATTGGAATAATAGTGATAGGAGCCACAATATTTATGACGTTTCATGCTGGTATGGCAGCAGGAGAAGCAAGTTCAACACCAGGGACTACATCTGATCCTTTGATCACCCAAAGCTATCTTGAGAAGAGATTGAAGGAAGTATATAGTGGGGAACAAAAGATAGATACTAATACAGGAGAAGTATCTTATCGAAAGATCAGTGTAACCAAAGGGAAACAGTTGAATGTGGAAGAAGGCAGTGAATTTGTCATTTATAGTGGAGAGGGTTCTGTACTTGGAGACAAAGGAATTTTGAATCTGAGTGAAGGAAAACTTCTAAAAAAGGGAAGTAAAACTTCTGCATATCAGAATTATCTGAGTTTATCTGCAACAAGTGGGATAAAAGCAACAGATAACTGCATTATATATGTAAAAGGAAATTATACAATAAAGGGATAAAGAAATATGCGAGGTAATTATGGAATTATTCGGTAAGAAAACAGTAGTAAGAGATGTATTTTTTGTTATCATTGGAACTTTAATGATCGCGTTATCAGTCAATTGGGTATTTGATCCTAATGGTATGGTAACAGGCGGTGTAACGGGATTAGCAATTGCAGTGAAATATCTGACAGGATTTATCTTTGATGGCGGTGTTCCAGTTTGGCTCACAAATATTTTGTGCAATATCCCATTGTTTATAGCGGCACTTTTTGTATTAGGAAAGAAATTTACCTTACGATCCTTAGGCGCAATGCTTGGTTTGACTGTTTGGCTTTACCTTATACCAGTACAAAATATGTTTGATGGAGACATCTTATTGTCAGCAATCTTTGGTGGCGCTATGGCAGGTCTTGGTATGGGATTTGTACTTATGACAATGTCAACAACTGGCGGTACCGACTTAATGGCGATGTTGATTCATGAGAAAAAGAAGCATATCTCTGTACCAATGCTTTTACTTTTTGTAGATGGATTAGTAGTTGTTCTTGGTGTTTTTGTCTTTGGTATTAATAAGGCACTATACGGAATCATTGCAATTTATATTTCTGCAAAAGTATCGGATGGTATCTTAGAAGGTGTTAAATTTGCTAAAGTGGCATTTATCATATCGGATGAATACGAACAGATCTCAGCAGATATCTTAAATCTAGTGGACCGTGGAGTGACGGCACTAAGTGCAACTGGGATGTATTCTAAGAGTGATAAGAAATTGCTATTCTGCGTAGTTTCGAAAAAAGAAATCGTTGGAGTAATGGAGATTGTTCACAAAATTGACCCCAAAGCATTTGTTATTGTAAACGATGTTCGAGAGGTATTAGGAGAAGGGTTTATTGAATATAAACAGTAAATTTTAGAAAAAATTCAAAATTTATGAGTAAAAGTACCTAGAAAGAGGTAGAATATACAAAATATACAAATCATCAAAAACTTATTTGTATATTTGATATATGGCAATTATTTGTCAATTGTAGTATTATTAAGCCATGTTAGTAACACAATGATTAGAGTGCGCAAATGAAAGAATTATAATTAGGAGGAACTAATAATGGCAAGTTTATCTTTAAAGAATATTAACAAGACTTATCCTAATGGATTCGTTGCAGTTAAAGATTTCAACCTTGAGGTTGAGGATAAGGAATTCATCATCTTCGTAGGTCCATCTGGTTGTGGTAAATCAACAACACTTCGTATGATCGCAGGTCTTGAAGAAATCACAAAAGGTGAGTTATGGATTGGCGATAAGCTTATGAATGATGTTGAACCAAAGGATAGAGATATCGCGATGGTATTCCAGAACTACGCTTTGTATCCACATATGTCAGTTTATGACAATATGGCATTTGGTCTTAAGTTAAGAAAGGTTCCAAAGCAGGATATCGATAGAATGGTTAAGGAAGCAGCTAAGATCCTTGACTTAACACCATTACTTGATCGTAAGCCAAAGGCTTTATCAGGTGGACAGAGACAGCGTGTTGCTATGGGACGTGCTATCGTTCGTAATCCTAAGGTATTCCTTATGGACGAACCTCTTTCAAACCTGGATGCAAAATTACGTGTTCAGATGCGTTCTGAGATCGCTTCCTTACATAACAGATTAAAAGCTACTATCATCTATGTAACACATGATCAGACAGAGGCTATGACATTAGGTACCAGAATCGTTGTATTAAAAGATGGTGTTATCATGCAGGTTGATTCTCCACAGAAATTATACAATGAGCCTAACAACTTATTCGTAGCAGGATTCATTGGATCTCCACAGATGAACTTCATCGACGCTGTATGTAAAGTAGAAGGCGAGAGAGTAACTCTTAACTTTGAGAAGACATCTGTTGTTCTTCCTCCAGCAAAAGCTAAGAAATTAATCGATGGTGGATACAACGGAAAGACAGTTGTTATGGGTATCAGACCAGAAGATATCGGAGATTCCCAGATTGAGATCGAAGCTCACAAAGATGCAGTATTCGAGACAGACGTAACAGGATACGAGTTATTAGGTTCTGAAGTATTATTATACTTCAACGTAGCTGGAACAGGTATGACAGCAAAAGTTGATTCCAGAACAACAGCTCGTATGGGTGATCATATCACATTAGCAATCGATCCAGAGAAGATTCACTGCTTCGATAAAGAAACTGAATTGACAATTACCAACTAATTCGGTAAAATTAAATAAACTCAGTAGAACCGGGTGCATCATTTGTACCCGGTTTTTTCTGCAAAAAATAATTGCAAAACAAACATGTGTTCTATATAATAAATAACGAAAGGAATGGGGCGTATGATATCAAACCATAAGATACAGACTGCTTTAGACGAGATTAAGGAGATTTCCAAGATTGATCTGGCATTATATTCAGAGAAAGGAAAACAGGTTGCGGCTACTTTTGAACCGGAAGGTGATATGGAAGAAGCGGTAACTTCATTTGCAACATCGATGGCAGAGAGCCAGATGCTGTCCGGTTGTCATTTCTTTAAAGTAATGGTAGAGGGTGAAGTGGAATATATTCTTTTGACAAAGTCATCCGCAGAAGATGCTTATATGGTAGGACGGTTGGCAGTCTGCCAGATAAGGAATCTTGCAGCCGCTTATATGGAGCAGTTTGACCGTAATAATTTTATGCAGAATATCCTGCTTGGAAATATGCTCGTGGTGGACATGTACAATAAGGCCCAGAAGCTGCATATTGAACAGGCAGAACGTGTTGTTTTCGTGATTGAGATTGACGGCAAGAAAGATGCAACCGCGATGGAGACAGTCAAGAATCTGTTCGTGACCAAGACCAGAGACTATGTGACAGAAGTGGACGAGCAGAGCATTGTCCTGATCAAAGATACCAGGGACATGAAAGAAGATGAAGAACTGCAGACATTGGCAAGTATGATCGTGGATAATATGCACACTGAGGCGATGGTGAAAGTGCGCGTGGGCTATGGAAACCGTGTGAATAATCTGCAAGATATTGCCAAATCCTATCAGGAAGCCAAGATGGCGTTAGAAGTCGGAAGAATTTTTTATGCAGAGCGTGAGACGATTGCATACAGCCTGCTTGGAATTGGGCGTCTGATTTATCAGCTTCCGATGAGCTTATGCGAGATGTTTATTCATGAAGTGTTCGGGGATGAAGTGCCGGATATATTTAATGAAGAGATTAATACAACCATCCAGAAGTTTTTTGAAAATAATCTGAATATCTCAGAGACCGCCAGACAGTTATATGTGCACCGGAATACATTAGTATATCGTCTGGAACGTTTAGAGAAGGCAATCGGATTAGATATCCGTAAGTTTGATGATGCAATGACCTTTAAGATTGCGATGATGGTCATTGCACATATGAACCAGCAGAAGGTAGAAGAGTAGGGCAGATTTGAAAGAATATTATGAAATGAATCTGTAAGCTTGTGACAGAGCGCAGGAAAATGAATGAAGTGAGGTAAGAAATGGCAGGTTATGATGAGCACAGCATATCGGTTTTAGAAGGGTTAGAGGCTGTTCGGAAAAGACCGGGAATGTATATCGGAAGTGTTTCCAGAAAGGGATTGAACCACCTGATCTATGAGATCGTAGACAACTCTGTGGATGAGCATCTGGCAGGGGCATGTGATACGATCCATGTCACATTGGAGAAGAATGGTTCCTGTACGGTAGAAGATAATGGACGAGGCGTTCCGGTCGGAATGCACGCCAAAGGTGTTTCGGCAGCACGTCTTGTGTACACAACCTTACACGCCGGCGGTAAGTTTGATGATTCCGCATATAAGACGAGTGGAGGGCTTCACGGAGTAGGTTCTTCCGTTGTCAATGCATTGTCTGTTTATATGGATGTGGAGATCAGCAGAGAGGGGTATATTCATCACGACCGCTATGAGAGAGGCGTTCCGGTTGTGGAATTGGAGAATGGATTGCTTCCTAAGATTGGCAAGACAAAAAAGACCGGAACTAAAGTAAACTTTCTCCCGGATCCGGAAATTTTTGAAAAGACGAGATTCAAAGAGGATGAGATCAAAAGCCGTATGCATGAGACTGCATATTTGAATCCAAAACTTACGATTATTTACGAGGACCGCCGTGGCGAGGAAGTCGAACATATCGTATATCATGAGGAAGATGGAATCCGTGGCTTTGTCAAGGATTTGAATAAAAATACGGAAGTGCTTCATGATGTCGTTTATTTTAAAGGGGAATCTGAAGGCATTACCGTGGAAGCTGCATTCCAGTACACGAATGAATTTCATGAGAATATACTTGGATTCTGTAATAATATTTTTAATGCCGAGGGTGGTACACATATCACGGGATTTAAAACTGTATTTACAACCGTCATTAATTCTTATGCGAGAGAACTTTGTATTTTAAAAGAAAAAGATGTGAACTTCACCGGAGCGGATGTCCGAAACGGAATGACGGCAGTTGTTTCCATCAAACATCCTGATCCGAGATTTGAGGGACAGACAAAGACGAAATTAGATAATCAGGATGCGGCGAAAGCCACTGCAAAAGTGACCGGCGACGAGATTCAGTTATTTTTTGATAAAAACTTAGAGACATTGAAAACGGTCATCTCCTGCGCGGAAAAAGCGGCAAAGATCCGTAAGACCGAGGAGCGCGCCAAGACCAATCTGCTCACCAAGCAGAAGTTTTCGTTTGATTCCAATGGAAAGCTTGCAAATTGTGAGAGCAGGGACGCTT
>JAQXNU010000010.1 GCA_029098165.1 Clostridiales bacterium | reverse complement strand
AAGGCAAAAGAAGAGGCATTGAGCTGTTCGGTTGTAATCTTAGAATTAGAAGCAAAGGTTGAAGAAAATAAATTAAATCAACAATTTGAAGCAGCCTCGGCAAAGCCAGAAGCAGTTACGATTATGATATCCGATAGTATTTATACAGATAAAGCAAGCCGAAAGGCACTAGAAGCTGAGTTAAAGAATAAACTTGGAATGGATATCACATTTAAACAATATGCAAAAAATAAATACTATAAAGCCTTACAAACGGTATTTCAATCGGATACATTGCCAGACGTTGTTTATCTGTCAAAGGATATGTACAAAGAGTATGCTGCAGCTGGATATTTAGCAGACATTACTGAATTTTGGAATCGATCCGAGTTAGCTCAAAATGGCAAATTTACCGGCAGTGAGGAAATAGAAAATCTTGAAATTGATGGTAGATTGTATGGTTTTACCCCACAACGAGGGAATACGATTGTAACTTATGTTCGGAAATCCTGGTTAGAGCAGTTAGGATTAAAGGCACCAACGAATTATGAAGAATTTACTGCTATGTTAGCCGCATTTGCAGAAAATAAGATGGGTGACAGTAAGAAGGCTGAAGATACTTTTGGTATGACTGCACCTGGATTGTTATATAATGCAGAACCTTATGTTTCCTTCTTACAGCAGTTCTATCAAGATGCATATCCAGACCTTATGCAAGATAGCACTGGTAAATGGGTTGACGGGTTTGCCGATCCGTCTATGGTAGAAGCTTTAAAACGTTTACGTGAGGCATATACCAAAGGATATTTAGATCCAAAGATTGCGGATAACAATATCAAAGATGCTGTTAGTGCATTTGCTAATGGAAAATGTGGAGTAATCAGCTTATGGGAAGGTAATGGCGCCGATGAATTGAATAATGCCTTAAATAAGAAAGGTATCTTTGATGATGTGATCGTTTTAAATCCGATTGCTGAGTGTGGCTATTATCTAGGTGAAGAATCTGGCATATTTGCTGTCACAAAAAACTGCAAAACCCCTGGTGGCATTGTTAAATACTTCTTTGAGCCGATGTTGGATGACAGTGAAGTACAAACCCTTTGGACTTATGGTGTAAAGGGTGTGAACTGGGATGACAAAGCAGAAAAAGTTCAGTATAGCAAGGATTTTGCCGGAGAATATCAGCAAGGGCAGTTCCATGCACTCGCATATAAAGGATATCAAGTTGGTACTTATAACTTCAACTTAATCGATCCTTTAAAAGCATTTGTGGAATCAAATTATATTGAAGATCAGTATATCTTAACTACAGAGCTTGCAATTGAATCTTCCAAGATTGGAAAACAGTATTATAAATCCGCGCCAAATACTAAATACAATGAAACTTATTGGAGCTATTTTAGTGATATTCAGATGGCACGTCAGGATGCTATCAAAAAGGTAGTAGTTGATGGTGTTGATGCACAGGAAGCCATTGAAGAGTACAATTATAATATTGGTGGTCTAATCGGAGAGATTCTGGATGAAATGAATCAATAATTTGATTTAATAAATTGATATGGTATATAATAGGGATGTTGAATGAATCAACATCCCTATATTTATAATGGTTGGATAAAAACTATCTCATTAGATGTTAGAATTGGAGGGTATTATGAAAACAGTTACAGAACGTTTTTTATCATATATCACATATGATACACAATCAAAAGATGATGCACCTACAGTTCCAAGTACAGATAAACAGTTTGTATTAGCAAAGAAATTATGTCAGGAACTAGAGGAAATGGGAGCTAGTGAAGTTACATTAACGGATCATTGTTACGTTATGGCAACGATACCAGCAACGACAACGAAGCAGACCAAAGTATTAGGATTTATTTCTCATATGGATACTGCAACTAGTATGTCCGGTGAGAATGTAAAGGCAAGAATTATTAAAAACTATGAAGGTGGAGATATCGTTTTAAATGAAGAACTTAATATCATAATGAAGGAATCCGAATTCTCAAGTCTTCGTAATAACATAGGTAAAGATTTAATTGTTACTGATGGTACAACATTACTTGGTGCAGATGATAAAGCAGGAATTGCTGAGATTATGACAATGGCTTCTTATCTTCTCTCTCATCCAGAAATTGAACATGGAAAAATCCGTATTGGATTTACGCCAGATGAAGAAGTTGGCCATGGCGTTGATTACTTTGATGTAGAAGCCTTCGGAGCAGATTATGCATATACTGTAGACGGTGGAACGATTGGTGAAATTGAGTATGAAAACTTCAATGCAGCAAGTGCACAGGTGACAATCTCTGGTACAAGCATTCACCCAGGTTCAGCTAAGGGGAAAATGAAGAATGCAATCTTACTTGGCATGGAATTACAACAGATGTTGCCGGTGTTTGAAAATCCTATGTATACCGAAGGCTATGAAGGATTTTATCATTTGGATAAATTCGAAGGTGATATTGAACAGGCAAAGATGGTCTATATTATCCGTGATCATGACAAAGAGAAGTTTGAACAGAAAAAAGAGATGCTTCGCAATGTAGTAAACTTTATGAATAGCAAGTATGGAAAAGATACGGTTGTGGTGGATATTAAGGATTCTTACTATAATATGAAAGAAAAGGTTGAGCCACATATGCATTTAATTGAAGATGCAAAGAAGGCAATGCTTAGCCTTGGAATTGAACCAATCGTTGTTCCTATTCGTGGCGGTACAGATGGAGCACGTCTCTCCTATATGGGACTTCCTTGTCCAAACCTTTGTACTGGCGGTGAAAACTTCCACGGAAAGTACGAATATATTACAATTCAGGGTATGGAAACAGTCGTTAAATTACTAGTTTCTCTAGCTAAGAAAACAGCGAATTAATGGTTGACAACACTTTAAACTTCTGCTACACTAAAGTGCAATACGATGAGTATTACATATTGGTAAAAGCAGTGACAAGGAGAAGTACTTGCTTCATTGATTTGCAGAGAGAAGACGGCTGGTGAAAGTCTTTATGAGATAAGTTGGGAAATCACCTTTGAGCTTTGAACTGAACAGCTAAGTCTAAGTAGGCTTCAACGGATATCCTCCGTTATCAGGAAAAGTATAAGTGATCTTTCTTTTTATGAAAGAGGGAAACTTGTATAAGAGAGCAGAAGAGATTCTGAATTTAGGTGGTACCACGGATATATTACGTTCGCCCTAAGCTAATGTTAGCTTAGCGCGAGCGTTTTTTTATACGATTGTATCGTTGTATCACGAAGTTATTTCATAAGTTACATAATAAT
>JAQXNU010000009.1 GCA_029098165.1 Clostridiales bacterium | reverse complement strand
TGCCGCTCTCTACGGTTATATTTAAGTTATCTACAGCCAGTTTCTCACCATAAAATTTTGACAGGTTCCTTACTTTAATTACTTCCTGCATCCTCTAATTCCTCCTTTTTATTTTCTGTGAAATAAAAAATACCACCAATTTAAACATTGGTGGTATAATGGAGGGTTTAAAAATTTTCTTTTATTTTTACTAACATCTTTAATACTTCGTTTGCATTATCCTCTGCTTCTAATAAAGAGGTCATTAATCGGTCACAGGCGGAGATAATATCTTCTGTTTCATTTGGCGTATTGAGTGCTGCTTTAATATCAATTTCAGGATTTTGAGACAACTGGCCAAGCATTCGAAGAATCGATTCCAAAGAATAATTCGCACATCGGAGACATCGAATGATTGATAGCCGCTGAATGTCCTCCTCGGAATAAATACGGTATCCATTTTGTTTTCTCTTCACATGAATCAGTCCATTCAGTTCCCAATTCCGTAACGTATCCATGGATATATCCAGATACTCAGATACCTCTTTTCGCTTCATTAAAATGACTGATTTTTGTACCTCTCCGTCTAGTATGCTCTGTACCATACGAACTGCTTCTTCTGCCTTCTCATATTCCTTTCGTACACAACACAAATAGTCTTTTGTCATCGTAATAGCACCATCATAATCTCCTTTGGCACATGTCTTTACCATTTCGACCATTTTATTACGCAATCCATTCTGAACGATTACACTCTCAAACGCCTTACGTGCAAGTTGAATCTGCTGAATATGTAAATCGGTATAGATTCGGTAACCATTTTCCTTGCGTTCTGGTTTTGTGATCAATTCCCACTCTTCATAAAGTCGTACCGTATTTGGATGCATTCCAATTGCTTTTGCGACTTGTGAAGTTGAATATATCTTCATGATAAGCTTCTCCTAAGATATGCTGTTGCAATAGAACCGTATGCAACAGCACCTTTTCTTACTTTATGATTTCCTTATATGCTTCTAGTATTTTTTCGTATACTCCGCCATAGATAAAGTAATAATCAATCTGATTGCTTCCTTCCGTATAAAGGAAAGTTCCATACATTGGAATGTCACAGCACATTACGGTTCCCTCTGCCATAATTCCAAGCCCATATCCTTTCTCCGAATAAAGCAATGGCATTCGCAGATTTTTATTTCCAAAAGAGATATATCTTGCTTTCTGCATTAATCGTTCCATATCATCGTCCAGAATTCCTTTTGCATAAAGCTTTTCCTTGCTTGGCCAATCAAAATAGTTCCATGTTTGTGGCTGTTCCTTCTCCATCTCCATTTGTCGTGGCAAGGCCTCTTTTTCTTTTAACAAAGTGATTCCTCGTTTATCATAAAACTGCAATGCACCTGTCTTTTTATCCACTCGGATTACAATCTGTCCCGTTGCGATCTCATACTGTAATCGGCTCTCTCTCGCACTCCATGCTACTGGTTCCTTGGGTTGGTAATTCCAATAACCGGATTCAAATTCTGCTGCCTGACCTTTATGAAACTGTACTCGAATGATCCTCTCATCTAGTGGAGTCAGTCGTAAAGTACCATAACTGCTGATTAGATCAAAATATGTCTTGGACCGTTTCACCCAGCGAATGGAACTGTCAATACGACTATGTCCCTTTGGACGAAGTACGTTACTGCTTGCAACTGCTCCAAATTCGAATGCCGAAGAACTCTTCGGAATCTCCTTATTCTGTATTAAGATTTCTTCTTTCTTTACATTCGATGTTTCTTTGGGTTTCTCTATTCCTGTAATCTGAATCTTCTTTCTTGCGTCCATATCCAGTCGATCCATTTCGACTTTAATAGGACCTTTTCTAACATCTCGTAATAACTTTGGATCTTTTTCACTTTCAAAAAGCTGCATTCTTTTCTCATCCGAAACTGGTTTTGCAATTAATTCTGACAGATCATTTAAGTGTACCACTGCCAATTCATGCAATGCTCGAGTTGCAGCTACATAAAGAAGCTTAACATACTGATCTTGTTCAGGATAGTTCTCCTTGGATGGATGATAAATTAGGACAGCATCGAATTCCAAACCTTTTGTATACTCGACAGGAAGTACCATGACCCCACGTTCAAATTCCGCGGTCTCCAGATTACTATCGGTAATTTTGATTTTTGTGCTCAACTGTTTGCTGACCATTGCTGCTTCCTTCTCATCACGACAGACCACCGCAATCGTTTCATGTCCTTCTTTCTGCCATCCTGCGATCGTATCAACCGTTCTTTGAAGCATCTCTTTCTCATCTTCACAAGCAGTAATTTTAACTTCATTCCCATGTCGGATGATTGGCTCTACTGGATAAATAAAAAAGCTTCCATGTCGTAAAATCTCGGTCGCAAAGTTCGAAATTTCAACCGTATTACGATAACTCTTTCTTAATAATCCAAAGCTGTCATACGTACCAGTTAGTACGAGTTTCTTTAGTTCCTCCCAGTCATTTAGACCATACCCAAAATGAATGTTCTGAGATACATCTCCCATAATCGTATACGTACACCCTCGTAAACAGTAGATCAATGCTCCATATGCCATCATCCCGAAATCTTGTGCTTCATCGATAATTACATGACTTGCTTCTCGAATCCCATCGGTTTCCTTAATGCGCTTATATAAATAAGCTAATGCAGCTAGGTCATAAACATCATAAGTCTCATCTTTGATCTCTATATGAGTTCCTTTACGACTCTGAGATTCTAAAAAGTCATGGTATAAGTCATAGATTGACCCTTTCCATACATCTTTGCCAAAATGAAAACTATATAATTTTGTCAGTTCTTTTTTCTCTTCTGCGGAATAAGAAACATTTCGACCTGATAGTTCATTTTCCAATTTTGATAACAATAATTCATTTAAGCCATTGATCTTTGACTGCATGGATAGCTGATGATTATCTTTGACATAAGCCTCGATTCTTTTTTCACTTAATAGTTGTACTCCATTCTTTTCAATACATACTTCCTGTATCGAAATCATCTTTTTCTCATAACGATCACAAAATTCCTCTAAGTCATGAAACCAATCATAACTACCTTTAATATAGGCTTGTCCGTCTTTTTGGTCCAGGGAACCAACTTTTTGAGTTTTCGGTTCCCAATCTTCATATAGCAGACGAATAAATAATTGCTCCATCGTCATCTGAGAAACCCCATAGACATCAAGATCTGGAAGTACGCTTGTAATGTAATTCAACAAAATTCGATTGCTACCAATAATATAGAAATCCTCTGGGCGAAACATCTCGTAGTTATAAAGAATATAGGAGATTCGATGCATAGCCACAGTCGTCTTTCCGGAACCCGCGACTCCCTGGACAATTAAATTCGTCTTCGGGGATCTTCGAATGATCATATTTTGTTCTTTTTGAATGGTACCGATAATTTCTCCTAATACTGCTTTTTTGCTTTTTGCCAGATATTTTGTTAATAGATCATCATTGGCAACGACATCTGAATCAAAAAAGTCAATCAGTTTATCGTCCGCGATTTCATACGTACGTTTTCGTTTGAGATCAATATGATACGTTCCTTGATTCTTTACCTCATACGTACACGGTCCAAGCATATTTTCATAATAGACAGAAGCAACGGGGGCTCTCCAGTCAATGACCAGTGGATCTACGTTATTTTTACTAATACCGACTCTTCCTACATAATAGGATTCTTCTCTTGCCCCCTTTTCATCTTTAAAATCAATCCGTCCGAAATAAGGTTTCTTTCTTGCCTTGATACAACGAAGTAAATCCCGATTCGTCTCATCTAGCTGCGCTTGCGTGTTGTGCCATAAAGCCAAACCTTCCTTATCCTTTGTCCCATAAGTCTCTAATAAATCTTTCAGTTCATCCGTTAACTGCTGTTCATACCTTTGGGTGCGTTCCAAGTTTTCTTGGGCAATCTGAATGATTTTGGCAAGTTGCTCCTCTTCATCCTTTCTACTTATGCCATTCACAGCTTCAAACTTTTTTTCTTCCTTCATTGGATTCTCCTTATATAGTAAAGATTCATCTCGAACTCGATATGGATATCCTATCATTTTTCGGTAAAAAGGTATAGACTTGTACTAAAAAATATTGTATAAAGCATGGGGCTGTGAAAAAACAGCCCCTTTTACTCTTTTTATGTACTAACTATTTTTACTGCTGCACAGCCTCATAACTCCATTTAAGGTAACAACCCCTAATGTTAGTTTCGCTGCTGGAGACGCTGGTGGGATGAAAAGAATGGACTGTATATCTTCATTCTCTACTTTACCCAGATTGGTAATACTGTATGATTCCGCTTTTCCCATGCCAAACATGCTTTTTCCTACAAAACTTCCCGCTTTGCTTTCAAATCCACCTAATGCCGAAATTGCTGCTGCATCCAACAAAGTAGGGCTCATCTCAAAGTAACAAGCCAAAACTAACATCCATTTCCTATTAACAGCTTTGCTCTTTTGAACTGCCCTATGAACCTCTATTGCTTTCTTTACAATATCTTTTGTATTCGTCTTACATACAATTCCCAGAGCTGTAGCATAATTTCCGAGTGCTCCCTTTTGATACTTGCTAAGGCGATTTCTGATATCGGAGGCAATGATGATCTTCGAAGCTCCTGTTGTAATATACATATGTGCCATCAGTAGATCATTCATTGTAAATCCATGCTCTCTACATTGTTCTTGCATTTGTTTTACTTGCACTGCATCCGCTTCATAAGTCTTATATTCCACCGGATGTTCTTTTCCGTATTTCACAGCGAAAGACCTATATTGCTCATAGCTTACTGTATGATTTTCTTTTTTCCATGTCGCATTGGCCCGTCTCACAAGCATTTTACTAATTCCCGTAAGACTACTTTTTTCTGGTAGATCTCCAATATTCTCTATCAGATGTTCTTCTACATAAATCGGTTCTCTTTTTCCGACATAAACATCTGCAAACTCCTGTGCCAGTTCCAACAAGCCTCTTCCATCCGCCAATAAATGATGCGCAACAAACAGCAGCGTCATTTGTTTGTTCTCAAAGTAAACAAATACCTTCAACATACCCTCTTCAAAAACGTTCCAGTCCTGAACTGCCAGTTTACTGTAGTCCGACCATAAAGCAGATTTATTCTTCCTTATCACCAGATCGATTTGCGAATGCTCGGTCACCTTATAATACAGCTGATCGGTTCCATCTTCGTAGGCCACAACGCTTCTTAAAAAAGGATGTGCTTCTGCCATCCTATGTAAAGTCTCTTTTACTCGTTCCTCCTCATATTCTTTCTCCAGTTCCATCAACATACCAAAATGCATATTCGGGCACATGAAATGTGTTCTCTCAGTCCTCAAATACTGTTTTTTCATAATATACACTCCTTTAAGTAATTTGATTAATTACCCCATCCAGCATAATATTGATTACCTGTTCCTGTATGTTCTTCGGTTGCTCCTGTAAGCCAACCCAAGCGCGATAAAGAGCATGAAACAACTGTGACACGATCTGTGTATCACATCGAAATTGGATTCCATGCTTCTCCATCGTCTGCACCGCATCAAATCCCTGCGCTGCAAATTCTTCCAACCTCTCCGACGACACTTTTCTTGCAACTAATTCTATCGTTTCATCATCAATATTCGTTAACAATGGATATTTTCCCATTAGTTCTGACATAGAGAAAAAGACGAGTTTCACTCTGTCACTGTCTGGCTTATTCTTGCTATCCTCTAAAACACCTTCCAGAATCTCAAAAATTTCTTTTTGTTTTCTCTGAGCGATATCCAGAAACAGATATTCCTTTCCCTCATAAAATCTGTAAAAGGAAGCTTTCGCTATCTTTACCGCCTTTACAATCTCATCAATCGTTACCTTTTTCAATCCGTAAGTGGTAAATAGCCTTTCTCCTTCCTGTAGCAGACTTTGCTGTATTCTTTCTTTTCCCTGTTCGCTGAATTTGGGCATATGTGTCTCCTTATATGAACTAAATATTTATTTCGGTATGTATAGTATATATTCTTATAGGATTTCTGTCAATCAAAAACATACAACAGATATTAATTTACAGTTTCTTTGCTAGTATAATTCGCCTCTTTTCATCAGTACGAAAACAGGCACCCTTAAGGGTGCCTGTCATAATCAAGATATTCAATTGGAATTATTCTTCATATACTTCCATTAGCTAACAATTGCTAGCCTCCTATCCCTCGATTGCAATATATTTTCTATTAGAAATTTCTTTCTGTTCTTTCTTTGGAATAGTCAAACTCAAGATACCATGCTTGAAATTAGCCTTAATGTCTTCAACTGTAAGCTCATCTCCTACGTAGAAACTTCTCTGACATGAACCGCTATATCTTTCACGTCTTATATAGTTTCCTTTCTTTTTCTCTTCTTCATTTTCAGCTTCATCTTTTTTGATGCCTTTTGCTGCACTAATTGTTAAATAGCCATTCTCTAGTGCAACACTAACCTCATCCTCGATAGGCTTTCATAATCGTAACCATACAGAGTTGTAAAAAGGGTTATAAACATATTCCTATGCTGCTGCCAATTTTTTTATTTGTCTCTGAAATAAACTGGTCAACTAGCTCCTGCTCTTTATCAGGATTGCTGCTAATGTTTTCAATTAACTTCTTTGTATCTGCCTCAATGCTTTTTGAAATTAAACTAATAGAAATCACCTCCTCAACTACCCCTGATACAATGAAAGAGTTACACCTACAAGATGTAACTCCTTCAAAGGGATTTTGATATTACTGCATACCATAGAGAACTCTAAACATCTTTGCAACCTTTGATGGACAGAGTTCTGGTGGGTTCTCATTCAACTCTTCAGGGAAGTTGGGAATGATAATGGTATTTGCATAATCTCCACCTTCCTTTTCGTAGTTCTCCAGAGCTTCGCAGGCTTCGTCTGCTGAACGACAGGTGTTAAGCACCTTAAAGGTTGTTGGTCGATTGGTTACAGCATCACGCAGGGCTGGTATGCAAAGAATGAATCTGTTTACGTGACGCTTGAGCATCTTCTTCATAGTCATCGCTAGAAATACCTCCTATTTTTGTAATGGTGTCCATGTTACGTTACCATCAGCTTAGATATTTACAAGCAATCTCAGTTAGAAACATTACAAACTTTGCGTGTCTTGGCGAGTTCTGAAGAATATGAGCAAAAAAATAAGACTACTCACATCAATAGTAAGTAGTCTTACAACTAATTCTTAATGGCTATAAACAAAACATCCAGAACAGCATAATCGCCAAAAAGATAAACCACATGACTGTGCATAACCATGCATTCTTTCCTATAAGCTTCATCCTTCGATATAAATATAAAGGAATAATCCAAACTTGCGATGAAGTTTTTTTATCTACTTCATAACCAGCTTTCTTAACTACAGTTTCATCGATTGCTGAACATAACCCACATGCTCCACCAGCAATAACTGCACTAACAAATCCTGATATATTTAACCCTCCTGCCAAATATGCATACAGAATTATTCCCCATATAGGAGTTAATACTAACATTACCAATGAAACTATACCTACCATGGTTTTTTCTAATGGATAACCACAATTTACACATTTAGAAGCTTTACTCGATACTTCTTTACCACATTCAGGACAATTAATAAGAGCCACAATACCCCTCCTCACAGAAATTATCTAGTTTAATGTATATTTTAGTTCATACTCATTATCACCAACGAAAAATGGTAAAACTACTTGCATCTGACTGTCAGTCTTAAGCATCAATCCATCTTCTGGGTCATCCATTTTTCTATCTACAATAAGCGTCATTGAATACGTCTTCTGCTCTCCAGCCTTTAATATTCCTCCATTATTCCATGTAGAAGTAATATCTTCATCTTTTATAACTTGATTACCACCCAGATATCTTTCATAAACATCATATATAAATGTACCATAAATATTGCTATTTCCCTTACCAATTCGCCAAGTAGTATCACTCGCTGAGGTATTTTTCACAGTATACTCATATACTACATAGTAAAAATTATATCCACTCTTAGGATTCTCTAAATCAGCACAAACCTTCAGTTGGTCAATAGTAATTTCTACTCCTGAACAATCAATTGCATCAAATGAACTGAAAAAAGCTGGATTACTTGCTTTAATAAAGTCAGCTGGTTCCTCTATTATTGGTTCCTCATAATTCATAATATGTTCTTCAATATAAGTTGGCTTATATTTGCTATAATCAGCTGCATATCTAAATGAAAAATTAATCTCATCTCGTTCACTTATATTTGATAGCTTTACACCATCTAACAACTTACATTTTATTACATGATTAACAGATAACGATTTATTTGCATCTACCTTATAAGTTGTCTCTCCTTCGTCAGACTTAGACGAGCGACTGGTTACTTCTTCAATAACATCCTTACCTGCTATTTGAGCTTTTTCTAATCGTACTGGAAGAATAAAACTCATTTCTTCATTTGAATTGTTAATAAGTTTCATGTCGAATGACATTTCAATTTCATCAGAATTTTCATATCCACTAATTATTATATTTGAAAAATCAATTTCATAATTATATGTCTCAAATACTGTTGTAACATGATAATCCAGCTTAATAGGATTCTTGTTCAATGTATCCTCTGCAACTTCTTCATTTACGCTATCAAATTCTTCTTGAACACTCTGCTCTTTTTCATGTTCTTCTGCACCCTGACTTTCTGTAACTATTGATGATGCATTCATCTCTTCCATAGCATTCCTAAACTCTTCACTTGTCAAATTGTAGAACAGCGAAAAGAATACAACAGATAGAATTATCAACACTACCCAGAAAATCAAGTGATGCATTGCTTTCTCACTTTTTATCAACGGTAACTTACTTTTTATACGAAATATATCCAATTCTAGCAAAATACCTATTAACCATATTGCCAATAAGGATACTCCGCTAGCCTTATATAAAGCAACATCTCCTGATGCTGCCTCTACCTCTGGTGATATAAATGCGACTCCAATCAGTTCTATCAATAGAGCAACAAACAATATCCAAAGAAATATTCTTACTCCTTTTTTCATTGGACTTTACCTCCCCCCAATCTTTATACATATATAATACCATATATCGTCAAGTTTACAAATAATTTCTACCCCAAAGCACCTCAGAATATCTGAAACAAACTCATATATGCCAACTATATGTAATGAAGCAGTAAATCCAACACATGGGTTACAAGGTCTACAAGATTACTTGGACTAAATCATTCCTCCTGCTGATAAAATCTACTTTTATATGTTTACTACCTATAAGACTTCCAAAAGCATAGTTTATCTTCAAGAATTTCTATTTACATCAGAGCATAATAAAAAGCTGGTGCATCACACCAGCACCAGCTCTTTACATATTTATATTAACTCAGAGGATATCATTTGCTATCCCTCTGATGGATAGCTTGAACTACTATATCTGTTACACCCTCAAGGTCAACTGCTTCATAGCTATCCTCTCCATACTTAGCAATCAACTTATCGTAAGGAACTACCCCTGACAGATTGCAAGCATACAGAGATGACTCTGCAAGTAAATCATATATGGCGTACCATACAGATTTACTCGCTGTAAGTTTGGGAACTCTATCTGATGGAATCATCGGACGTTCCCAATCCATATCTGCAAAATAGCAAATATAATTGTATTTGCTATACTCACCTACAATATGGATGTAACAAGTATCAAACTTAAAGCAATGTGGATTGACAAGCTCACGCTTGAATCCATACTTATCTATTCCAATAAGAATGACATCTCCATCGTTATTCAATTTTAATCTAACCTTGTTTAAAGGCTGGGGATGACCACCAGCCTTATAACCCTTTTCTCCTAAACTCATAAGCAACTACCCCTAATAACCTTCATGAAAACCATAAGCTGAGAAGAACTCATCTATATGGGATACACAAGTATCAAGACTACACAAATTGAGAGGGTCACTAATACCTGCAAGGTCAAGAATGGCATCATTCAAAATGTCATCTGCAAAACCTTCAGCCTCTGAGCTATCCCAATTGATGATACTCTCTCCAGCATCAAACTTCTGTCTGACTTCCTCTGGAACATATCCATCAGGGCTGAGCTGAATGAGGACATGAGCAAGAGAACATTGCTCTTTTACCCAACGATAAAAGATTTGAACTGGATTGTTAGGGATGTCTACGATGCATCGATAGACAAAATAATCCATTGTGCCGATAGGAGTGTGCATATAAATACAATTAACTTTATTAATAACTACCCCTGAAACGCCACAATCTGCATGAATATGATGTTCACAATCAGGCATACGCAAGGACAGATGAGCAGTATTATTTCCATACTCCATCATCTCCATCTGTAATACTAACTTGCACCAAGAGTCTACAATGGAAGTGATGTGCCTATATGCGTCCATAAGGGCAGTATCCATAGTCATATCAGCACCAGTATTGTAGATTGGTACATTATCTCCGATAATCTCCTGCAATTGCTGCGATAACTCTGCGGTTTTGGCTCTTAAATGAGCCTCCAACTGTTTGTAATACATAATTTCATCCTCCTGATAATATAAACTAGGGAAATAAAAAAGACTTCCTCTAGGAGAAAGCCTTAACTATCATCCCTAATAATATAGGGATAACTCACACTATTTTAATTAATCTCAGTTTTAAGTAATTTCGGTTACTATAACCTATATGCGTCCAGTTTACTATATGTAAGGAATCAACTCAGATATGAACTATCACAATTTATTCATATTGCCATTTGATATTCGTTAGTTTGTTTTTTATAAAGATTAGAATAAAAATAGAGCTTGGGATTAAACCCTGCCTCCCGTATAATAATTCTCCTGAATTTTCTGTGCACGATACTCACGTGCCTTGCTTCTGATATATTGATAATTACGCTCACATCCATTTTCATAGAATGCATATTCCAAAAATTTCCTAAATGGTAGTACAAGACAAGAATCTCCATAAGGAATAACTCGTCTCATATCGAAATTACAAATCATCATTTCCCTAGTATCTACCTTATAACTATTCTTTTCCATATATGCATCTTTTAAGTCCTCATCATAATCACCATTCTCATCTATAATTTTTTCTTCATTGATTTTTTTGGGTGGTTCAAATAGCAAAACATAAAGTTCATCGGCTTTAACCATATTGATATCCCCATCAATAACATAATATCTTATACCATTATTTCCTCGCTCGACCTTATATTTATTTGTAAATCCACCATAGTATTCATGATAATTCTTTATAAGAATTTCACCGCTGTCCTCTCTCTTTTTCTTATCTTTCTTAGGACTATTTGTTCTAAACTCATAATATTGCATAGAGAATAGCCATTTAAAATCAGCGTCTCTAAGCTGGTCAAGCATGATTTTATGTTGTTCATCTCCGAAATCAGGATTATACCCAGTTGTTAGAAAATATGGACTATCTTCGTATATAAAACCTTCTGAAAAGGTTTTAACAAGTTGTGAAAAATCTGTACTCTGAACATGTGACTTTTTCAATTCCTTCATGAAGCTTCTTCCGTCACCAAATTTGATATCTTTGGGTTTTAAAGTAAGGTTTGATATTATTTTATAGCTCACACCTGAATACTTATCTAACAATTTTTGAAATGGAACTACCCCTTCCGAATTAGCCTTAAATACCTCTAACTTATTTTCTAAATATGCATAATAATTGTCAGTATCCATATCTGTAATCTTATGGACATTTCCGCTAAAGCCATTAGCATCAATGGCATTAATAAAATACCACGCAACTCCAATGTCGTAATACATCTGTATATCTTTTTGTGACGGATTAGAAAAGTCGACTGCAACCTCGTCCAAAGCACTAATATA
>JAQXNU010000008.1 GCA_029098165.1 Clostridiales bacterium | reverse complement strand
CCTGAGCCAATGGTACTTTCTCCCGATCCGTTCGTACTCGTAATCTCCACCATTGCTTTAGAGCACTTTTTGTATATCTCAACTGCAGATAAATCACCCTTTTGTACAGTTACTGTTACTTTAAGTTGTTCTAAAGAATTCGTCCGCCCTATGATAAGCGTTGCTTTTCCATTCTTTTTCGGGGTAACGGCTATTGTTGCAACATCTCCCTTATATCCAGAAACAACAGCATCTAGAATGTCTGCCTGATCCACAGATACCTTTACCTTTTCATTTTCTTTTCGATTCTTCAAAGTAACTGACAAGTTTCTTTGTTCCTCTATCATAATATTATTCTTTTTAATGCTCAGTCTTGGAATAATAACAGCAATCACACATTTATAGTTTTTTCCACTAACATTAGCATATAAATACGTTCTTCCTTGTTTCAATCCCATTATTGTTCCATCTGATGCAAGGCTTGCAATTTCAGTATTTTTGATCTTGTAAATCACTTTAGCGGAATTATCCTTCTCAAGTTTTATTCCTTCCCCCAAATCTACACAATAACTTTTTTGATCAAATCCTTGATTCGCATTAAATGTAACATTCCGTGTAGCGGATGCTGCACAAGCCTTTATCGGATCCACAAAAGTTAAAGAACAAAAAATATGTAATGCACAAATAATGTAACAAATATAACGACAATTTTTTCTGATAATGCTCATCTAATTTACTCTCCCTATGGTAATGTAATATATATTGTATTTACTTTGATCTTTCCTGCATTCTCCTGATATAGTTCTTGGATTGGCGCTTTATTTATGTAATTTAGCTGTTTTAAATAATTAATATCCAAAGCAAAGTTAATATTCTGAGCACCTATAATTCTTGAAGTATTGATAGCAATCACTTCACCATATATATTCAATAATGGTCCACCTCCACTATTTTGTGCAATACTGGCTGTATTCTGATGATAGATAACGCCCTCACGATCTCGATAAGCTTTTGAAACAATTCCTTCTGATATACTCCCTGATAACGAAAGTGGACTTCCTATTGCATAAACATTCTCTCCTGTCTCTACCTTTGAAAAATTACAGATTAACGTGCTAGGTGCAGTATTTTTTATACCAAGAACCGCAAGATCAAAGTTCTTGTTATAGTCATAAATTGTATCAACTTCATACATATTTCCCATATAGTCTCGAATTTTGATATTACTTGCACAGTCAATTACATGATAATTGGTAACTACCATATTTCCATTGATGAAAAAGCCAGATCCAATGTTTATACTATTAACCGAATCTGTAGTGACTACTTCCACAACCCCACTGATACATTTTCTATATAATTCTTGAGTTGATAACTGCTTTTTCTCCGATACATGAACAACAATCTCTTTTTTTTCATTATCTGGAGCTACTACTGTTACAGTTGCAGTTCCTTCCTTTTGAGGTGTAAGAATGATGTATTTCTTACTATCATCCCATTTTCCCAACTTAACTTTCACCACTGTTTTATCACTTGTTTTGACCTCTAATTCTTCTCCATCCACCCGATTTGAATATGTAACTTCAATGATACTTTTTTCATTTATATAGATATCGGAATACATCAACAACAATCGATCTTCCTTTGTCTCTTTTGCATCTGCCTTCACACAAGGTAGCAATATGAATAAAATCAATATAACAAGAACACGAAACCATCTCTTTTTCACATTATACCTCCAAACAAATTCATAATCTAAAAATGCCGTAAAATACGAAATACATTGAACTTAATCAAGAACCGATTTCGTATTTTGCGACATTTATCATTTCAATATTGCTTAATCAATAGAAACATGCATAGCGTCTTTCACTCTTCTAACCGTCTCTTCACCAATCTTATTTGCTTTTTCACTACCAGCCATAATAATTTCCTTCACTTCTGAAGTATGGTTTTCGTAGTAAGCTCTTCTCTCACGGAAAGGATCTAACATATTATTTAGTTTCTCTGCAAGATTCTTCTTACATGCAACACAGCCAATGCTTGCACTACGGCACATATCGCAGATGTTTCCATGTTCTGCTTCATTAAATACCTTATGATATTTCTGAACCATACAGATTTCTGGATTTCCTGGATCTTTTAAGTTAATACGATTTTTATCCGTTACCGCCTGTTTCACCTTATCTAATACAGTTTTCGCATCATCTGCTAAGTAAATGGCATTACCTAAGCTCTTGCCCATCTTAGCGTTTCCATCCAGACCCATCAAACGAGAACAGCTACTTAATTTCGCAGTTGGCTCTTTTAATGTTTCACCGTATAAATCATTGAAACGACGCACAATCTTTCTTGTTAACTCCATATGTGGTAACTGATCTTCCCCAACTGGAACTAAGTCAGCATTACAAAATGTAATATCTGCAGACTGGCTAACTGGATAACCTAAGAAGCCATATGTCATATCGCTGTAACCATAATTAGCAGCTTCCGTTTTTATCGTTGGATTGTGGCGAAGTACATTTACAGAAACAAACATTGAATAAAATACTGTTAATTCAGCAATCGCTTTGATCTGAGACTGTTGGAAGATCGTTACTTTATTTGGATCAAGACCAACAGAAAGATTGTCCATTGCAACATCGTATATACTGCTATTAATCAATTCCGGCTTTTCAAAATGTGTTGTCAAAGCTTGTACATCTGCAAGTAAAATAAAAGTATCATATTCATCTTGTAATGCAACACGCTGGGACAAACTTCCGACATAATGTCCTAAATGTAATTTACCAGTTGTACGGTCACCAGTTAAAATTCTCTTCTTCTCTCCCATAATTCAATACCCATAACTTTTCCACCACTTATTATGTTGTGGTCGGATTTCGTTATTTAACCTTTCTTTAATCCTCGTTGTTTACGCATACCATATAAGAATCACCATTGCGAATTCTTCTTGTCATAAACATAAAAAAAGGCCTCTGCCCCAGTATGGGACAAAAGCCTCTTAACTTCTGCGCTTTCACCATTGGCAGTACTTTCAAAAACTACACTTTTTATTAATGAAAGTATACCGTTATTGCTAATGTTTGTCAAGGCGAAACCTAACCCTCAATTACATCGCTCATATCATACATACCAGCAGATTTTCCTTTTAAGAATTTAGCAGCTGAAATTGCACCCTTTGCAAAGATAGCTTTTGAATAAGCAGTATGTTTGAACTCAATAACTTCATCTGTCCCAGCGAAAATGACTTCATGCTCTCCTACGATATTACCACCACGTACTGCCATAATACCGATTTCATTTTTCTTACGTTTTTCACGAACAGAGGAACGATCATACACATAATTGTACTGATTATCTAGTGCCTCATTAATGGAATCAGCTAATGCTAATGCAGTTCCACTAGGCGCATCAATTTTTTGATTGTGATGTTTTTCCACGATTTCTATATCATAACCCGCTGGAGCTAACACTTTAGCAGCATCCTTTAACAACTTCAATAAAGTATTAACACCAAGAGACATATTAGCAGATCTTAAAATAGCAACTTTTTTGCTTGCTTCTTGAATTTGTGCCAATTCACTCTCTGAGTAACCAGTTGTGCAAAGCACAAGTGGTAAATTCCTCTCGATACCTACTTTCAGCAATAAATCCAATCCCTGTGGATTTGAAAAATCAATGACTGCATCTGCACTGACATTACACTCTTCAATGTTTTTAAATACTGGATAACTGTTTCTACCATCATCAAATACATCTACTCCTGCAACGATTTCAATGGAGTCATCTTCTTTTACAAGATTCGTTATTACCTGACCCATCTTTCCATTACAACCAACCATAATTATCTCAGTCATGAAATCACCCTTCTTTCGCAAATTCTATAGAAACATTCTGACGTTATTATCATACCCATCAAAAAGTCTATGATCTGATTTTACTTTACAAGTCCTACGTTTTTCAGTTCTTTTAATAAAGATTTGGCATGTGCATCTTCCATTTCCGTAAGAGGTTTACGATATCCTCCAACCTCCATACCCATGAAATTCATTGCTTTTTTTACTGGAATTGGGTTTACCTCACTAAACAATGCATTAATCAATGGAAGATATCTTAATTGTAGTTCCACACTTCCCTTCGTATCTCCACTCAAGTACTTGGATACGATTTCATGAGTATCCTTAGGAGCCACATTAGACAATACAGAGATAACCCCTTTACCACCTAGTGATAATACAGGAACAATCTGATCGTCATTACCGGAATAGATATCTAAATTCCCTTCACTTTGCAATATCGTCTGTGCTACTTGACTGATATTACCTGTTGCATCTTTCATAGCAACAATGTTTTCTACATTCTTTGCTAAATATGCAGCTGTATCCGGAAGGATATTACATCCCGTTCTACTCGGTACATTATATAAAACTACAGGAAGATCGATTGCATGCGCAATGTCGGAAAAATGCTCAATCAATCCATTTTGAGTTGCCTTATTATAATATGGAGTAACAACTAATACACCATCTGCATTAGCTCTTTGGGCTTCCTTGGACAAAAATATTGCTGTATCTGTACAGTTTGAACCAGTTCCTGCGATAACCGGAATTCTTTTATTTGTACGATCCACTGCATATCGAATACATTCAATGTGTTCTTCATGAGACAATGTAGAAGCCTCACCAGTTGTTCCACAGATAATAATACTGTCCGTTCCTTCATTGATCTGATAATCAATGATCTCACCTAATTTTTCAAAATTAACATCACCATTTTCTTTAAATGGTGTAACAATCGCTACACCTGCGCCTGTAAATATAGACATAATAATACCTCCACCAAAGACTTTGGCATAAAAAAAGCCGACTTGGAGTCGACACTAAAGAATTCACACTTTAATATTCTTTAGGTAGCGCTCCATCAATAACTTGATGACAGTTATAAGACTATTCATCTGATAACCAGCTATAAATCATACAGGTAAATTATAGCTTCGGCATCTCATCCTTTCAGCGGTTCTCATCTACGCCTGCCATATCAAATCGCTTACTCTTAATCAATGCACCTCTACCAATTGTTTCTTTCAATTGTAAGTAGTTAAATCTTAGCACCGCACTACTCCGTTGTCAACAAATTATTTCCCTCTTATGTGATATTATATTCAAATCAAGCTATAATGTGAAAAAAGGCCGCTACTAACATAAATTAGTAACAGCCTTTCAATTTTTTATTCCTCTTCATTATCAATATATTCTAGCTTGCTAACGGAAACCTCATAAGCGATTCTCTTCTCAAAATCAATCTCTGACATCTTCTTCTGATACTCACGGCTCTGAATTCTACCCCATACCTGAATATGCCCACCGACTTCAAATGTTTCTGCGAATCTTGCATTTCTCCCCCAACAAATACATGGAATATAATCTGATTTGCCATATGGACGATTTACTGCTAATAAAATATCTGCGATTTCTCTTCCAAGTGGCGTTTTACGATATACTGGTGGTTTGCATACAAATCCATCCAAGAAGATATAATTTGGTTTCACGCCTTCAATCTCCTGGTCCTCCACCTTGATCTCCCTTGCAAAAACGGAAAGTACTAAGCGGTTCTTATTATCCTCATGACGATTATAGGAACGGAACTGACCACTTACTTCAACGAATTTACCTTTATAACTCTCCTTAACATCGATTAGACGTTCCGATACCATGATCGGAATAACATCATAAGAGTTACTTAACCTTCCTACAAGTACCTCCAATAAGTAAAAGCCTTCTCCAAAGACTTCATGGCTAAAAGTAAATTCACTGATTACTTCACCTGCAACACTTACTTGATTGTTATCAAATACTTTATCTGTCATACGTTGGACTCCCTTCTTTTCTCCTGAATCGTTTTTTAGATATTCTCTACAACTAATTTGTATTCTATCTGCCTTAATTATATAAGGAAATATTTTACATTTCAATCATTTTTGATAGTGTTTTTGCGACATTTTTCTGTAAATCTATCGCACAAAACACTGTATTTCCTTGGATTAAGCCCCTTTGCAGATCTCATTTGGAATTAATTTACTATTAATTTTAAATCATTATAACCCAAAACAAAGAACTTTACAAGTATATTTTAACATAAATTACATATTTTTCTTATAATTCGACACGATGATTTCACCTGATGATTAATTTGTCATTCTTACCATGAAATCTATATACATTGTGCGGATAAATGTCAAATACTACTCTTATACTTATAAAAATCGAAATTTTTCACAACAACCATAGAATATGATAGGATACGTTTAAACAAAATGTGCAAAATGTTTTAAATCAAACGATTTCCACATGAAAAAACTTGTAAAATCGTGAAAATATGATACAATACAAAAGTTGATGATAAAAAATGGAACTTAGTGTGGAACTTTAAATGAAAGAAGGATTCCGAATGAAAACAAAGCGTGAAGACGTAAGAAATATTGCGATTATCGCACACGTTGACCATGGTAAAACAACTTTGGTTGATGAATTATTAAAACAGAGCGGTGTATTCCGTTCCAATCAGGTAGTAGAAGAAAGAGTCATGGACTCCAATGATATCGAAAAAGAACGTGGTATTACTATTCTTTCTAAAAATACTGCAGTTGTATATAAAGATGTTAAGATTAACATCATTGATACACCAGGACATGCTGACTTCGGTGGCGAGGTAGAGCGTGTTCTTAAGATGGTAAATGGCGTTGTTCTTGTTGTTGATGCTTATGAAGGTGCAATGCCTCAGACAAAATTCGTTTTGAGCAAAGCTTTAGCACTTAATCTTCCAGTAATCGTATGTATTAATAAGATTGACCGTCCAGAAGCAAGACCTACAGAAGTAATTGATGAAGTTCTTGAATTGTTCATGGACTTAGATGCAAGCGATGAACAGTTAGACTGTCCATTCGTATTTGCTTCTGCAAAAGCTGGTGTTGCAATTCTTGAATTAGGTGACGAACAAAAGAACATGGAACCATTATTTGAAACTATCATCGATTATATTCCTGCTCCAGAAGGTGATCCTGAAGCTGGTACTCAGGTATTGATCAGTACAATTGACTACAATGAGTATGTAGGTCGTATCGGTGTTGGTAAAGTGGATAATGGTGTTATCAAAGTAAATCAAGACGTTGTTATTGTAAATCATCATGAACCTGATAAATTTAAGAAAGTTAAGATCAGCAAATTATATGAATTTGATGGCTTAAAAAAGGTTGAAGTAAACGAAGCAACTGTAGGTTCTATCGTTGCAATCTCTGGTATTCCTGATATCCACATTGGTGATACCATCTGTTCTCCAGATGCAATTGAACCAATTCCATTCCAGAAGATTTCTGAACCTACAATCTCCATGCAGTTTATCGTAAATGATAGCCCGCTTGCCGGTCAAGAAGGTAAGTTCGTAACAACACGTCATCTTCGTGAAAGATTATTCCGCGAATTAAATACTGACGTTTCCTTACGAGTGGAAGAATCCGAAAACACTGATAGTTATAAAGTATCTGGTCGTGGTGAACTTCATCTTTCCGTATTGATTGAAAACATGAGACGTGAAGGTTATGAGTTCGCGGTAAGTAAGGCAGAAGTTTTATATCATACCGATGAAAATGGTAAGAAGACTGAACCTATGGAACGTGCTTATGTTGATGTTCCTGATGAATTTACTGGTACCGTAATTGATAAGTTATCTCAGCGTAAAGGTGAACTTCTTGGTATGCATACAGGTCAGAACGGAAGTACTCGTCTAGAATTCTTAATTCCTGCACGTGGTCTGATCGGATACCGTGGTGAGTTCATGACCGATACAAAAGGTAATGGTGTGCTTAATACATCTTTCGAAGGTTACGGTCCATACAAGGGTGATATCCAGTACCGTAAACAAGGTTCTCTTATCGCTTTTGAAAGTGGTGAGTCAGTAACTTACGGTTTATATAGTGCACAGGAACGAGGTGTTTTATTTATCGGACCTGGCGAAAAAGTATATTCCGGTATGGTCATTGGTCAGAATGGTAAAGCAGAAGACATTGAGTTAAATGTTTGTAAACGTAAACAGTTAACAAATACTCGTTCTTCCAGTGCCGATGAAGCACTTCGTTTATCTCCTCCAAGAATCTTAAGTTTAGAGCAAGCACTTGAATTTATCGATACGGACGAGTTGCTTGAAGTAACTCCTAAGAGCCTTCGTATTCGTAAGAAGATTCTTGATCCTACAATGCGTAAGAGAGCAAATCGATAGTAAGTTAGACTTTGAAAAAACTGCAAAAGAAATGAATGTGAGAGTCGAGGAATCACATTAGAATTTGGCTGCCTTTCCCTTTCGGACGGACTTAGCCCAAATCTAAT
>JAQXNU010000007.1 GCA_029098165.1 Clostridiales bacterium | reverse complement strand
GATGCATGTTTGTAAAGTGTAGAGGACAAATGTAAAGTTAAAATAAAAGCTTTGTAAATTATAAGTAAAATTATTTTCATAGCACCTATCGTACATTATGTTTTCCGTCCGAACATAAAAATATGCGAAAAAAACCACGATGGATTGAATTCGTAGAAAAGTTATTCATTCTATCGTGGCTTGGTATAAGCTATGAAAATAAACAATCAGCGAGGTTAAAAACGTCGATTTTAATCGCTTTCAACTTCAGTTTCTTTCTTAGTGGAAGAGGGTTTTATTTTCGTAAACTGGTTCTGAAGTTAAATGCATACCTAATTTTTTAAATATCTTACGGTCTACTTCTGAGATGATAACGCTTGTGTGAACTTCACAAGCTTTTAAGTTAGGCAACTGATCCATCGCTTTTTTAGCAACTTCATCTTGCATTGCACTAATGGATAACGCAATCAGTACTTCATCCGTGTGAAGTCGAGGATTCTTGCTTCCAAGGTAATCTGTCTTTAACTGCTGAATTGGCTGAATCGCAAGTGGGGAAATCAGATGAGTTTCATGATCGATTCCCGCTAATGATTTTAAAGCATTTAATAATACTGCAGCAGAAGCGCCTAATAAGTCACTAGTTTTACCTGTGATGATTTCACCGTTTGGTAATTCAACAGCAGCAGCAGGAGATTGTTTCATTGTAGCTAAATCGTTCGCAGCTTTTACTACTTTACGATTATCCACGCTGATGCCAGCCTGATTTAATAACAATTCAAGTTTATAAACTTGATTTGCTTTTGTCGCATCGTTAATCGCCTCGCATAACGTGGAATAGTATCTACGAATGATTTCCTGGCGGGAAGCTTCACGGCATACTTCATCATCAATGATACAATTACCAGCCATATTAACACCCATATCCGTTGGGGATTTGTATGGGCAATTACTATCAATACGATCAAATATTGCTTTTAAGACAGGGAAGATCTCTACATCACGATTATAGTTAACTGTAGTAATTCCATATGCTTCAAGGTGGAATGGGTCAATCATATTAACATCATTTAAGTCAGCTGTAGCTGCTTCGTATGCAAGATTGACAGGATGTTTTAATGGTATATTCCAGATTGGGAAGGTTTCAAATTTTGCGTAACCTGCTCGAACACCGCGTTTGTGCTCATGATAAAGCTGGGAAAGGCAGGTAGCCATCTTACCGCTTCCTGGACCTGGTGCTGTAATAACAACTAATGGACGACTAGTTTTAATATAATCATTCTTTCCATAACCTTCTTCACTTAAGATTAAAGAAATATTATTTGGGTAACCTGGAATAACATAATGAACATAAACACATATGCCCAAAGATTCGAGTTTGGATTTGAAAACATCAGCGCTAGCCTGACCAGCATATTGTGTGATTGTAACACTGCCTACGAACAGACCTTTGCTTTGGAACGCATCAATCAAACGTAATACATCCAAATCATATGTGATTCCTAAATCACCACGGACTTTACTCTTTTCGATATCCGCAGCACTAATAACAATAACGATTTCTGCTTGATCTTTTAACTCAAGTAACATCTTTAGTTTGGAATCAGGAGCAAATCCAGGTAGTACGCGGGAAGCGTGATAGTCATCGAAAAGTTTACCACCAAATTCAAGATATAACTTGTTATCAAATTTACCGATTCTTTCTCTAATATGCTCTGATTGCATCTTTAAGTATTTCTGATTGTCAAATCCAATTTTCATTAAAGTATCGTCCCTTCTTATCCTATAAATATATGCTAAAGTAGTGTTCCAATTGTTCAAAAAATTATCAAGAAAAGTCCTTTTGTGGTGGAACCGCCATTTTGAATGCAACTTGTGTAACTAACGATAGCCTTGACTGGAGTATTATAACACACAACAAAACCCTCAACAAGGGGAAACACAAACTTTTCTTTTTAGTCGACGATTCCTGTCGAAACTCCACGCCCCGATTTCCCGTAAAATTCGGGTACATAAGTGAAATAAAAATTTTGCTGCCTTTCCCTTACGGCCGGACTAAGCAAAATTTTTATTTCACTTATGTACCTTTCATTTTACGGGAAAGGGCGTGGAGTTTCGACAGGAATCGGTCGTACGTTTTTCAAAAGTAGGTTGTTTTTCAGAAGTGGCTAGTCTTTCTTTAGAAATAGTTAGTTTTTTGCTTGATAATAGTTAGTTTTTTAGAAGGAGATAGTTTTGGAACTATCTATGATTTCACTGTACATATGTTCATTTAGAATAAAATGGTGGAAACCAAGACTGATCATGGTATCATATATGAAGAGTTACATAAGAAAGAAGGAGAAGCCTATATTTCGTAGAATTTGTTGAATGTTTATCGAAAGAGTGACTGATTCACTTCGATTATGTCAGTAATTCTTTGTATAGTTGTTTATTAATGAACATGTTCAATAAGGCGTCTATGGCTAATGGCTCTTATTAGTAAAATTTGAGAAGTGTATAAGAATAATTAATTAGTCTACATGTCAATATTTGTTATAATATGTTTGTGTGGGTAAGAAATACATAAATGGATATATTTACAAATTGATTCACTTGACAAAATTCGATATAATTATCTACGAAGTTATTAGAATATGCAATTTCTGATATTGGAGTTTGGATTGTTAAGAAATTGGCAAAATCGGAAAAAAGAGACTGGAGGAATAAGATGACTGCAATAATTCATAAGGAATGGGAAGGATTTTCTGAAGGTAAATGGTGTACAACAGTAAATGTACGTGACTTTATTCAAAAAAACTACACCATGTACGACGGAGATGGTTCATTTTTAGCTGGACCAACAGAAGCTACTTCAAAACTTTGGGCTCAGGTAATGGAGTTGTCCAAGAAAGAAAGAGAAGCTGGTGGCGTACTTGATATGGATACAAAAGTAGTATCTACAATCGTATCTCATGGTCCAGGCTATTTAGATAAAGAGTTAGAACAGATTGTTGGTTTTCAGACAGATAAGCCATTTAAACGTTCTTTACATGTAAATGGTGGTATCCGTATGGCACAGAATGCCTGCCATGAAAACGGTTATGAAGTTGATGATGAGATAGTTAAGATTTTCACAGATTATCGTAAGACTCATAACCAAGGCGTGTTTGATGCATATACAGACGAGATGAGACTTGCAAGAAAATCAGCAATCATTACAGGTCTTCCAGATGCTTACGGAAGAGGACGTATCATTGGAGATTATCGCCGTGTAGCATTATACGGAATTGATGAATTAGTAAAAGACAAGAAAGAGCAGTTAAATACTTCTTTAAAAAGAATGACAAGCAAAAACATTCGTCTTCGTGAAGAATTAGCGGAACAGATCCGTGCACTTGCAGATTTAAAGAAGTTAGGTGAGATTTATGGTTTTGATATCAGTAAGCCAGCTGCGAATGCTAAAGAAGCGATACAGTGGCTATACCTTGGATATTTAGCTGCAGTAAAAGAACAAAATGGTGCTGCTATGAGTCTTGGTCGTACTTCAACTTTTCTTGATATCTATATCCAGAGAGATTTAGAAAAAGGATTAATCACTGAAGAACAGGCTCAAGAATATATTGATCATTTCATTATGAAGTTACGTCTTGTAAAGTTTGCAAGAACTCCAGAATATAATGCTCTATTCTCCGGCGACCCTACTTGGGTTACAGAAAGTATTGGTGGTATTGGTACCGATGGACGTCATATGGTTACGAAGACATCTTTCCGTTACCTTCATACACTTGAAAATTTAGGAACAGCTCCAGAACCTAACTTAACTGTACTTTGGTCCACACGTTTACCAGAAAACTTTAAAAAGTACTGCGCTATGATGTCAATTAAAACATCCTCCATCCAGTATGAAAATGATGATTTGATGCGCCCTACTCATGGGGATGATTATGCAATTGCATGTTGTGTATCCTCAATGCGTGTTGGTAAAGAAATGCAATTCTTTGGTGCCCGTGCAAACCTTGCAAAATGTCTTCTCTATGCAATCAATGGTGGCGTAGATGAAGTGATGAAAGTTCAGGTTGGTCCTAAGTTCCGTCCTGTCGAAGGGGATTACCTTGATTATGATGATGTCATGGCAAAATATAAGGATATGATGGAATGGTTAGCAGAACTTTATGTTAATACATTAAATATCATCCATTATATGCATGATAAATATAGCTATGAAAAGATTCAGATGGCATTACATGATCGTGACGTAAAGCGTTACTTTGCAACTGGTATTGCTGGTTTATCCGTAGTAGCAGATTCCTTAAGTGCAATTAAATATGCAAAAGTAAAAGCAATTCGTGATGAAAATGGAATCGTTGTAGATTATGAAGTAGAAGGAGATTATCCTAAGTACGGTAATAATGATGATCGTGTCGATAGCATTGCGGTATCGTTAGTTCATGATTTCATGAATATGATTCGTAAACATCACACTTATCGTGATTCCTTCCCTACAATGTCAATCTTAACAATCACATCTAACGTAGTATATGGTAAGAAAACTGGAAATACACCAGATGGACGTAAAAAAGGAGAGCCGTTAGCACCAGGTGCAAATCCAATGCACCGTAGAGATACTCACGGAGCGGTAGCTTCGTTAGCTTCAGTTGCTAAGATTCCATTTAAAGATGCACAGGACGGTATTTCGAATACGTTCTCAATTATCCCAGGTGCTTTAGGTAAAGATGATCAGTTATTTGTAGGTGATTTAGACTTAGATCGTATGAGTGATGATTAGACAATCTTGATTAAAAGTCATGATGAGGTTGATATGACAGAAAAAGAAAAAATAGAGAAAATCATAGCGATGTTAGATTCCTTTGCAATTGAAGGTGGGGGACACATGAATATCATAGTTGAAGATGTGGAGGGAGAAGAGCAGATTGCGAATACGTTAAGCGTAGATTGCACGAACTTCCAGTCAGCTTGTAGCGCTCCAACTCTTCATCAGGGAATCGATGACTAACATAGATGAAGGAGAAAAATTATGGAAAATCAGCAGGTAGATAACTTAGTAGCTTTATTAGATGGTTATGTGGAAAAAGGTGGACATCATCTGAATGTAAATGTATTTACGAAAGAAACTTTATTAGATGCTCAGGCACATCCAGAAAACTATCCTCAGTTAACGGTTCGTGTATCAGGTTATGCAGTAAACTTTACCAAGTTAACAAAAGAACAGCAGGATGATGTTATTTCTAGAACGTTCCACAATGCAATGTAGTGATAAATAAATATTACGATTGATGAAATGCTGTCGCATAAACACATACTTCCTAGAGAGGTTTATGCGACAGCATTTTTTATCGTTTGGAACTTCTCGAAACTTAAGAAAACTCTATTAGGAGTACAATGTTCAACAAAAAAAGTATTTGGTATTTTTAAAAAGATATGAAAAATATCTACAATATCTACAAATAAAATACTAATATAAACGCTAAATTACAAATTATTAAAAAATATGGAAAAAGCATTGACAAAATGGAATAAAATTCTTATATTTATATTATATGAATTGTTAATATTCCACAATAATTATTTCGTATTTCTTACTTTTTCGAGTGTTTTACTTGAATATTAGAGATGGATTAAAAATCTATTTGTCAATTTGTCTATATAACTAAGAGAAAAGGAAAGTGTAATATGGATAATGAACTAATTGGAAGAATTCATTCAACGGAATCTTTTGGTACTGTAGATGGACCTGGGATTCGATTCGTTGTATTTATGCAGGGATGTCCGATGCGCTGTGCTTATTGTCATAACCCAGATACTTGGAATGTAAATGGTGGAACATTAAAAACAGCCGATGAGATTCTAAAAGAATACGATTCTTATAAAGAGTTTTTAAAAGGTGGGGGAATCACCGTAACAGGAGGAGAACCACTGTTACAGATTGATTTTGTAACTGAATTGTTTCAAAAAGCGAAGAATAAAGGAGTTCACACTTGTCTAGATACTTCGGGAATTACATTTTCTAATGAGAAGGCAGAACGATATGAAAAACTAATGGAAGTTACCGACTTGATCATGTTGGATATTAAAGAAATTGATTCTGAGAAACATAAGGGATTAACAGGTCATACCAATCATGCTGTATTAGAATTTGCAAGATTCGTAAGTGAACATCAAAAGGATTTGTGGGTACGCTATGTCGCAGTACCAGGAATTACGGATGATGAGTCAGATTTAAGAAAACTAGGCGAGTTTTTGGCGACTTTAAAAAGCTTAAAAGCATTGGATGTTTTACCATACCATACGATGGGAGTTGAGAAATACAAGCAGTTAAATATCAAGTATCGTCTGGAAGGAATCGAACCGATGGAAAAGGAGCAGGCTTTGGATGTTCGAACCACCATTTTAACTGCATTTAAGTTGGCATTAAAAGAAAAAAACTAAGTGATGCAAAAGTATTAAATAATACAAAAAATGAAATTAAGGTAAATAATTTGAAGTATTTTCTTGCATCCTGTAAAAAACTGTAATATAATATATACAGACAAATAATTCGTAGAAAGAGTGACTAATTATGGCGATTGAGTTTATGAACAGAACCATCCGTCAAAAAAGACGTTTGGGAGATATTCTGTTAGCGGCAGGAGTGATTACGGAAGAACAGCTAAAACTCGGATTAGAAAACCAGAAACAAAAAAAGTTAAAACTCGGCGAAGCGTTAGTCGATTTGAAAATTCTGAATGAGGATCAGATTGTAGAAGCATTAGTAAAACAATTAGGTGTCAATTCAGTAAATTTACTTGATATGCAGATTCCAGAGTCCATTATCAAACTAGTGGACGAGCAGGTACTACGAAAATATACAGTGTTTCCATTTGAATTAAATCCTAGAAATGCAAGTATGTTACGAGTTGCTATGGTTGATCCACTTGATATTATCGCCATGGACGACTTAGGTATTATTACGAACTATGAGATTGAACAGTTTGTCGCTTCTAAGAAAGATATCTTGACGATGATTAACCGTTATTATGGTAATAGTGAAGCGAAAAAGGCAGCAGAACGGTATTCAAAGGAACGAAAAGAGCAACAGGGAGCAGACAAGAAAGAGGACGAAAAGGAGAATGAACTGGATGTTTCCAACTCGCCAATTGTTCAGCTTGTGAATAAAGTAATCGAACAGGCAGCTAGGCAGCGAGCAAGTGATATCCATATCGAACCAATGGAAAAGCAGGTTCGTATCCGTTATCGAATCGATGGTGTCCTGACCAATGTTATGACGTATGGATTGGATGTTCTAACAGCGATTATCGCACGTATTAAAATTATCGGCGGAATGGATATTTCAGAAAAGAGAAAACCACAGGATGGTCGTATTACATCAGTTGTTGATGGTACCGAATATGATATCCGTGTTTCTATATTACCGACTGTCTTTGGGGAAAAAGTAGTTATGCGACTTACTTCCAAGATGGCATTAACAAAAGATAAAAAGGATCTTGGATTTTCAGATGATGAGATGGAAAAGTTTGACCGTATCCTAAAAAATCCTCATGGCATCATACTTGTTACTGGACCAACAGGTAGTGGTAAATCAACAACTCTTTACACCGCACTCAGTGAACTGAATGTCGAAGGAGTTAATATTATTACGGTAGAAGATCCGGTAGAAGCCAATATTGATGGAATTAATCAGGTACAGGTAAATGTAAAAGCGGATATGACATTTGCTGCTGCGTTACGTTCTATCTTACGACAAGATCCGGATATTATTATGATTGGTGAAATTCGTGACCGTGAGACGGCAGAAATAGCGGTAAAAGCATCCATCACGGGTCACCTCGTTGTTAGTACATTACATACCAATAGTGCAGCAAGCACGATCACAAGACTTGCAGATATGGGGGTTGAGCCGTACCTGATTGCGGATGCTACCGTTGGCGTTATCGCTCAGCGTCTTGTTCGAAGACTATGTCCAAAATGTAAGAAGGAGCGGTACGCGGATGCTTTTGAATGCAAGCTGATGGAATGCAGTGCAGGTCAGGATCCTGTCATTTACGATCCTGTAGGTTGCATGCACTGTAACCATACAGGCTATCGTGGACGAATTGGTGTCTATGAGATTATGCCAATTACTCCAAAACTGCGTGAAGTCATCAGCAATCACGGTAATGCAGAGCAAATCAAAGAGATTGCTCTACAAGAAGGAATGAAGACATTACGAAAGGCTGCAGCAAAGTATGTACTAGATGGTACAACTTCAATTTCTGAACTTCGGAGAATCGCTTTTGAAGAATAAATAATAGGGTGTTTACGAAGTAAACACAGGGGAGAAGAACATGTATACTATGGATCAACTTTTGCGTGAAGCAAAAAAGTATAATGCATCAGATTTACATCTTACCGTTGGTACTCCACCTAAGTTTCGAATTAATGGTTCCTTGGTTGATGTCTATCAGGAAATTCTAAAACCAATTGATGTAGAGTTTCTGGTCAGCAGTTTAATGAATGAACGAACGACTGCGATGTTAGAGGAAAAAGGTGAGGTTGACTTTTCTTATTCCATTGTGAATGAAGGTCGATATCGTGTGAATGTATTTAAACAGCGTAACTCATATGCTGCAGTTATACGTCTGATTACGATGAATATCCCAAAACCGGATGACTTAGGACTCCCATCATCCATTGTTGAATTAACGAAAAAACGTCGTGGGTTAGTTCTTGTTACCGGCCCTACAGGCAGTGGTAAGTCTACCAGCTTAGCTTCCTTAGTCGATCGAATCAATGAATTGTATCCTTATCATATTATTACGATTGAGGACCCGATTGAATATTTACATAATCATAAGCGTGCCATCGTAAATCAACGAGAATTAGGACAAGATACGATGACCTATGCAAATGCATTAAGGGCAGCACTTCGTGAAGATCCAGATGTTATCCTAGTAGGTGAGATGCGTGATCTTGAAACAATCAGTACGGCAGTCAGTGCAGCGGAAACAGGACATCTTGTATTTTCAACCTTACATACGATTGGCTCAGCGGAAACTATTGACCGTATCATTGATGTGTTTCCACCACATCAGCAACAGCAGATACGAACACAGTTGGCTTCTGTTTTGGAAGCAGTTATTTCTCAACAGTTAATACCGACAGCAGATGATAAGGGTCGTGTGGCGGCATTTGAGATTATGCTCAATACCCCTGCAATCAAGAATCATATCCGAGAATCCAAAACCCATATGATTGCCTCAGTTCTTCAAACAAACAGGAAGCAAGGCATGATTACAATGGATGACGCATTGTTCGATTTATGGAAAGAAAAAAAGATAAAAAAAGAATCTGCAATTAACTTTGCACAGGATCCGATTTCATTGTCGAAGAGATTCTTAGGATAAGCAGCGAAGGAGGTAGCATGTGGCGGTTTTTGAATATGAGATAGTACAAAAAAACGGGAAAAGTAAAAAAGGTCGAATAGAAGCAGAGAATGCTGACCGCGTTACAAGTGCTCTGCGTGCAAGTGGGAATATCATTATATCGGTGAAAGAACAAAGTGCTCTGAACAAAGATATTAATCTCCCAATGTTCAACAAGATAAAAACAAAAGATTTGGCTATATTCTGTCGACAGTTTCGAAGTATTTTGCATGCAGGTATAACAATTGTTGAAGCACTTGATATGTTATGTCTGGAAACGGAACATAAAACATTAAAAAAAGCAATCAAAGATGTTCAAAATGCAGTAGAAACAGGGGAAACCTTAGCCGGAGCGATGGCTTTACAAGGAGATACGTTTCCACCTATTATGATTAATATGATTCAGGCAGGGGAAGCTTCCGGTAGTTTGGAAATTGCACTAGACCGTATGGCAAAGCAGTTCGATAAAGAATCAAAGCTAAAATCTATGGTTAAGGGCGCTATGATTTATCCAATTGTTGTTTGCGTCGTAGCGATTGGTGTCATTATTATTATGATGACAAAAGTGGTTCCTAACTTTAAAGCAATGTTCGATGACATGAACATGGATTTACCTGCACCAACCAAAATAATAATGAACATGAGTGATTTTTTTGTAGAAAAATGGTACATATTGGCGATTATCATTGCCAGCATTGTGGTCGTGATTATTGCGTTTAAGAATTCCGATGGAGGCAAGAACTTCTTGGCAAAATTGGCAATCAAGGCTCCGGTATTTGGAAACTTAACGATGAAATCTTCCTGTGCTAAGTTTTCTAGAACTATGAGCACGCTAATGGCATCTGGTATCAGTATGATGGATGCCATTGATATCACAGCAAAGACAATTGGTAACAAGATTATTCATGATATCATCATGAATGCAAAAGAGGATGTGGCCCGAGGGTTACCACTTTCAGAACCTCTGACCAAAGCCGAAATTTTACCACCTCGTTTATGTCATATGACAAAGATTGGAGAAGATACTGGTAATCTAGAACAGATGCTGGATAGCTTGGCGGATTATTATGAAGATGAGGTCGAGGCGGCAACGAAGGGACTGACAGCTATGATGGAGCCACTGATTATTATCTTATTAGCTGTTATTGTAGGTGGTATTATTGTGGCGATTATGTCACCAATGTTAGAAATTTATGGTAACATTGGTAATGCTTAATGTTAGATTAGCATATGACTTTGATTGAAGGCAAAGTCATTGTTAATAAATTTAATAAAAAAAGGAGAAAAATTATGAAGAAAATGATGAAGATGATTCAAAGAATCAAAAAGTCTAATGACAAAGGTTTCTCACTTGTTGAGTTAATCATCGTTATTAGCATTATGGCTATTTTACTTGGTGTTGTTGGTACACAGGTACTTCCATACCTGAACAAATCAAAAGAGTCAAATGATAATCAGTTATTAAGCAAATTCCATACTGCAGCCGTTTCTGCATTTGCATTTAATGCTGATGCTGTAACTGGTGGCACCTATAAAATTACAATA
>JAQXNU010000006.1 GCA_029098165.1 Clostridiales bacterium | reverse complement strand
ATATCGCAATCGAAAACTACAAGCAGAATCTTGTCAATATTATACGTTCAATTGCAGATGCCATTTGAGAACAATTCCTTTAATAAAATACCAACCGTTGATTCTCCATATAAAGAAGATGAAAAATATCTGGATATTCTTAATGATGGCGGTAACTTTGCGAAACATATCGAATATCTACGTAACGAACGTTTGCGCATCATAACATTAGAGAAGAATCTGAATGAATTAAAGTCGAACCAGAGAAGGTACTAGATTTCTATAATAGGAAAAGGGCAGTGAGAATTTTTCACTGCCCTTTTCTTTGTATCAAACTAGGAGATATGAGATATCTCCTAGTTCAGTTTAAATAAAGTTCTTCGCATAATATTTACATATACGGTTGATTCGTCCCCTTCATCGTTCTTTAACTGGAAGGTGATTTTCTTTACATTCTTATTATTAAAATCATTTTTCGGGTATTCAATCATATATGTTACACCGTTGACCACTTTTAAATAATCACTTGAACCTCCATAGGTTGTAGTAAGCCTATTGTTCACAATATTACCTGCTGAATCAAGTTGTTTAATATCATAAGCCCCACCAGAGACTGTTTCTGTACTAATTCGAACGCCCATATTATCACCATTACTCAATCCGTGTGCACGAATCTTAAACTTGATCGGTAACATATCTGTTGCCTCAAATTCATCCGTTCCAGGTGCTTCGGATCGTGCCTGAGCATCGGAATCAATATAAAGATAATAATTTTCTCCTGAACCTTGGAAATCCGCATTTACAATATCTAGCGTTGGTTTACCAACACTATTTTTATATGCAGCGACCATTGTATTTACGAACAACTTAACTTCATATGGGCTACTGCCAACAGTAGAATGACCTACACCTGTATACGTAACATTACCACAGTTATAAATATAATAGTTATTCGATGCATCTTTTGGAGAAAGTCCATAGATATTGTTCGGTCCACCATCCAACGCATACCACACAACTAATTCTGGATCGTTCATATCAAGCTGATAGTATTGTCCATGTGTATTTGCTGTCGTGATCGTTCCATCTGGTATATTATATGGATACCTTGTTAACTGACCATTATTGATCTTTGTTGCTTTTTGCGTTTGTGCATTATTCTCCGAATATGGAAGATCCTTAAAGATTCGTACTCTACCATTATCACTATTACGCATTCTATTAATTGCATAATACGTAAAACCTTGATTTTCACTATATGTTCCGCCAAATGGGTCTGTACAACGATCGCTAATACTTACTGTATCATCATTTTTGTCCGTTCTAGGAATACGACATCCAAATCGGTCCATACAAAGTGCAGTACGCATATTTAAATTAAATCCATATCCAAAACTATTCGGACTTCCTGGAGCATTATTATAGGATGTGACGTCATGCGTAAACATAACACTTTTACCTGCACTAATATAATCTTTTACATTATCCAATGCTCCATTATCATTACTAATGTTGGTATACATATCTGCAAATCCGAAAATGAGCATATCATAATTGCTAAAAAAGTCAGTACTACTGTTTTCTTTAACATAAGGTGTTATGCTGTATATCGTATTAATATCACTCGTGCTCAACTTAGTAACTGTTAATTTAAAGTCCGAGAGATTTTGCGTATATTGATGGAATAATCCAGTAGTGCTACTAAGGTCCCAGTTGTTCGATCCAGCGTTTGTAATCTGTAATATTCTAACTTCTTCTCTTTCATCATATTTTTTCCTAGCACAAATTCCTGTCACTTCATCACGTTTCTTGTCATCTGTCAAATCAACAACTGTTAACTTCCAAGCAACTGCTCCGACATAGTCAGATCCTAAATCCCAGGTAATCTCATCCCCATCGGTTCCGCCTGGATAATCATGTGTACCTAAATTTTCCTTGTCTGTAAACTTACCATCGGAGTTTTTATCTACTAACAATCGCACTCGATAAGTCCTAGAAGGATTCGTTCCATCTAAACGGTATTTAAATTTCATATAGTGATAATCATGATTGGATCCGCCATTGATATAACTTGAATCGGGAGCTACACCTGATTCATTCGCTCCTTTATACTCTGGCGGTGCACTTAAGACCGTTAAAATTGGTCGGTACTCTTTTACATAAGTTGCTAGTTCATGCGTAGCATCAATATTAACTTGTGAGTACTTAATAAAATTAGGTAAACCTGATCCATCCCTACCCTTTTTTAATACTTCATAAATATATGAATACTTGTCAATCTTACAGGTTTCTTTTGGAATAGAGTAATCGTTATACATACTATCTGCTACTACAATTGGATAGTTTGCAGAAAGATAGCTAAGCAAAGCATCCTTTTTCAGTTCTGTTATATCATTACCAGGCAAACGAACATCATAATTTTTTTTATTAGAACTGATACCAAATGGGGTTTTCCACGACTTGGAAGCAAGGTCATAGTATATATGACTACCTACAGGTCCTATCTCACTATAATTATCCGTTGGTACTTTTCCACCAACATGCAGATATACCTTTCCAGTTAAGTCTTTCCCCGCACCATTGCTATTATATAACGGTTTACCGGAAGAATCCGTCACAAACTTCCCTGTATTCATTCCCATATAAATCAATTCGTATTTTGCATTAATATCTTCAATATGGCCCACAAACTCATTTGTCGTTTGATGATACAAACGTATAGTTCCACTACTTTGAGGTAACCACATACGAACCCGAAACTCTGTAAGATTAAAATCTGCACATGGCTGTAACTCAAGAATATCCAAATCTCGAGTTATCTCTTCTGATATTCCCTGGGTTTGATCCAGTATATATTGGATAGCTCTCGCTACCGTTTTGTCACTTGTCTCACTATTCGGATAATTCTCTAAACTTTTTGTATAATCTGTAATTCCAACTTGCGTATCATTGTTAAGATAATAGGCTAAACTTTGATCACCTTTAACAGAAAAAACTCTTTTATTTAAGTTTTCTGTATCATTCATCTGATAGTTTAAGCGAAAATTTTTCCACATCTCACCGTTGGAATCATGCCATGAACTTGAAACACCTTTGCTACCATCCGGTTTCGTCATAAGAAAAGTTTCTTTACACCAATATTTTCCTTCATCGTTATTTCCTTGAGGTAAAAATGTACCATTCGAATCAATCATTGGATTTCCAGTCCCAATACTCTCAGCTATAACTCCTGGTACGGTAGTTGGTTCTGGTCCATCAATATCACTTAAATACAAATTATAAAATACATTGGCATCCATAAAGTGTGTCATAAAGAACAACTTATAGATATTAGCTTTGTATCCAGTAGATGCGGAAGAATACCCATGCGTTGACTTGTTTCCATCATATGTTATTTGTTTTGGATATACACTTTTTGCAGAAAACATTGAACTTGCATTCGTATAAATCTTATGATCCATTAATAACGCAGTTCGATGTTTGCCATTTCCTTTGGTAACCATTTTCATGATTTCACATACGATATCCCACGATAAATCATTCGTATCACTGAACGTATCAGATCCATCATCATTCGATAAACCTAATCTATTATATGTAGTCCAAAAAGCACTTGGATTGGTAGCATAATGACATGTGGAATTTATGTAGATTAAATCTGCACGATCAATATAATCTGCATGTCCCTCTAAATCAGAAGGAATTACTGTTTTAACAACAATCTGATAGTCTTTAATCTGCGCATCCGATTTTCCTAATACTTTCTTTAAAAATAGATCCTTATTTTCATAGATATAACGATTACTTTCAATATAAGGGCCTTTTCTTTTTAAGATTACTCTATGACCAATGTTATTATTCAGATAGTCCGGAATTTCGGTATCTGGATCGACACTAAAG
>JAQXNU010000005.1 GCA_029098165.1 Clostridiales bacterium | reverse complement strand
CTTTAGTGTCGATCCAGATACCGAAATTCCGGACTATCTGAATAATAACATTGGTCATAGAGTAATCTTAAAAAGAAAAGGCCCTTATATTGAAAGTAATCGTTATATCTATGAAAATAAGGATCTATTTTTAAAGAAAGTTTTAGGAAAATCGGATGAGCAGATTAAAGACTATCAGATTGTTGTTAAAACAGTAATTCCTTCTGATTTAGAGGGACATGCAGATTATATTGATCGTGCAGATTTAATCTACATCAATTCCACCTGTCATTATGCGACCAATCCAAGTGCTTTTTGGACTACATATAATAAGTTAGGTTTACCGAATGATGACGGATCGGATACGTTCAGTGATACGAATGACCTATCGTGGGATATCGTTTGTGAAATCATGAAGATGGTTACAAAAGGAAATGGCAAACATCGAACTGCGTTATTAATGGATCATAAGATTTATACGAATGCAAGTTCAATGTTTTCTGCAAAAAGTGTAAATCCAAAACAAATAACATATGATGGAAACAAATCAACGCATGGGTATTCTTCTGCATGTAGTGGGTACAAAGCTAATATCTATAAATTGTTTTTTATGACACACTTTATGGATGCTAATGCATTTTCTAATTTGTATTTGAGTGATATTGATGGGCAAGAACCAGCAACCATACCAGGGATCATAGCTGAGAATATGGGAAGTAAGAATCCATTGATCGATACGAATGGTACATTTCTACCTCAAGGTAATACCGACGAAGGAAAGTATTGGTGTAAAGAAACTTTTCTTATGACGAAACCAGATGGTAGCAGAGGTAATTCAAATTCATGGCATGATTCCAACGGGGAGATGTGGAAAAACTTTCGCTTGAACTATCAGATGAATGATACAGAAAACCTGAATAAAAGAGTTTTTTCTGTAAAAGGGGATCATAGCCTAGCTTATGATCTTAGCAATGATACGCTAGTTGGAATCACAGATTATACAAAGTGTCTGGAACAGTATGCGAATGATAAGGGAAGTACGAATACGGTTGCTTTAGCAATTCAATATATACTGGATCAGACCCAGGGAATATCCGATGAGATTACTCGAGATTTGGATGTCCTTGAGTTACAGCCTTGTGCAGATTTTGATCTTACTGAGTTTCGAGTTCGTATGTGGTTACCTCAAAGTAGCGGAACGATACGTTTGTATCATCAGACAACGAATGAGTTTGTGGGTCATATTGAAGATATCAATGCCAAATACGAATTAATCTATATGGGTATGAATACTGGAAAGTTTGTGACGGATTCTTCAGGTAAAACTAAATACAATCCGAATGGTGCTGGTAAAGATCTTACCGGAAAGGTTTACCTGCATGTTGGTGGAAAAGTAACAACGCAAAATGATAGTGAGATTGGTCCCAAAAATCAGCGCCTATACTATGATCTTTCTACCAAGTCATGGATAAATCCACCTGGTATCAGTCCAAACAAAAATAATTATGATGTTCGTTTGCCAGGTAATGATATTACGGAACTAAAAAAGGATGCTTTGATCAGCTATCTTTCTGCAAATTATCCTATCGTAGCAGCTGATAGTATGTATAACGATTATTCGGTTCCAAAAGAAAACTGTAAGATTGACAAGTATTCTTATATCTACCAAGTTTTAAAAGAGGGTAGGGAGGGATCTTTACCTAATTTTATGAAATACTCACAAGTTAATACAGATGCCACGCACGAACTGTCAACTTATGTTAGAGAGTACCGACCAACCTTAACGGTTTTGAGTGCACCTCCAGAGTATAAAGGAGCGGATGAATCTGGTGTGGCTCCCGATTCCAGTTATATTAACGGTGGGTCAAATCATGATTATCATTATCTGAAATTTAAATACCGTTTAGATGGAACGGACCCGACAAGAACTTATCGAGTGCAATTGTTAGTAGATAAAAACTCCGATGGTAAGTTTACAGATAAGGAAAGCCTAGGCACTCATGACTATTCCGGTGGAACTAAGCAGGATGAAATAACCTGGGATTTAGGAAGTGACTATGTTGGAGCAGTTGCATGGAAGTTAACCCTTGTTGATCAGACAGATTCCAAAAAACGTGATGAAGTAACAGGTGTTTGTGCTAGGAAGAATTATGAGGCGAGAGAAGAAGTAAGAATATTACAGATTATTAATGATGGAGCTAACAACTGGGATCTTCGTAGCACCTCTGGATTATTCTATCAATATACACAAAATCTTACGGACTTTAAGTTAACAGTTACTCAGTTGAAAACTTCTGATATTAATGCATTATATAATACAACACCTTATAATAAAACAGATCCTTCTACAGATCAGTTTAAGGACTATGATATGCTCATTTTCGGATTTGCGGATATGTATACCAATATTAGTAATGATCGTGGGGCATTGGATAATGTCAAAGATTATATTAATTCAGGTAAGAGTGTCATGTTTACCCATGACGTCACATCCTATAAAAATGCTCCGGCTAATCCGAATCTATATGGATATGGATTTAACATAAATATGCGAACTGCACTTTGTATGGATCGATTTGGTTGTCGAATTCCTAGGGCGGACAAAACGGATGATACAAAGAGTATAAGCGATAAGTGTACAGATCCATTTGGCGGAACTTATAGCGAGGATCAAGGCTTTACGTATTATGCCATCAAGAGAATGCTTGATAGTGATAGTGGAAGAGTACGAATCTTTAAGGATCTACCATATTCGGAAGATAATGGGGAAACACAAAAAGCAACTAAGATTAATAATGGTCAGTTGACGAGGTATCCATATAATATACCAGATGGAACGATCACGACTGCAAAAACACATGGACAATACTATCAGCTTGATATGAACGACCCAGAATTAGTTGTGTGGTATGCGTTGGATGGCGGACCTAATGATTTATATAGCGTTTCTCCAAAAGATGCATCAAATAACTATTATATCTATAATTGTGGGAATGTTACGTATACTGGGGTAGGTCATAAAGAAGTTGACGGTGGTAGCTCTAGCCCATATGAAATTAAGCTGTTTGTAAATACTATGATTGCTGCTTATAAAAATAGTGTCGGTGCACCAACTCTGGATATTGTAAATGCCGATTTCCAAGGTTCTGGATCCAACTATTATCTTTATATTGATTCTGACGCTCAGGCACGATCCGAAGAACCTGGAACGGATGAATTTGAAGCAACAGATATGTTACCGATCAAGTTTAAGATTCGTGCACACGGTTTGAGTAATGGAGATAATATGGGGGTTCGAATTAGTACAGAAAGCGTTTCTGGTGGGGCCTATGTGATTAAACAACTTGATTCAGCAGGGAATATAGTAAATAGTGGACTTACGACAACCTATGGAGGTACAAGTGATTTTCTAAAAGTGGTCAATGGTGTAACATATATGATTGAATACCCGAAGAATGACTTTAATAATAAGAATGTAAAGAAGATTACCTTCCAGTTAAAGAATGATGAAGGGGATGAATCAATCGTATATGTAAATATCATGCGAAGAACCTTATTTAAACTGAACTAGGAGATATCTCATATCTCCTAGTTCGATGCAAAGAAAAAAGGCTGTAAAAAAGAAAATCTCTTTTTTACAGCCTTTAAATTGTGAATAAGATTTTAGTATCTTCTCTGGTTCGACTTTAATTCATTCAGATTTTTCTCTAGTGTTATGATACGCAATCGTTCGTTACGCAGATATTCAATGTGTTTCGCAAAGTTACCGCCATCATTAAGAATATCCAGATATTTTTCATCTTCTTTATATGGAGAATCAACGGTTGGTATTTTATTAAAGGAATTGTTCTCAATGGCATCTGCAATTGAACGTATGATATTGACAAGATTCTGCTTGTAGTTTTCGATTGCGATATTCGTATTTTTAATTTCTTCTTCCGTCTTCTTGGCTTTGATTGAAGCTAAGTATGGTTCGATATCCAGGATGCAATCATCGTCATTAAATGGATAAATGATTGTATTAGGTTTGGAAATCTTAATTAATTTCTGTCCACGCTCATACTCTTTGTTCGTGGAACGTAAAAAAGCCATCATGTCATTGTCGACTTTTGGATATGTAAAAACCTCACCTTGTAAATAGTTAATGCCACCTCGTTTTACGACCGCTTTTGTTTCGTTGTCGATATCATAAAAACGGAAGCCAATGATAAGGATATCAGCATTTGGATCATTCAAAAATAATGCTTCTTCGATGCATTCATTTAAGTTCCAACTATCTACGACTTTAGTATTGTTAATAATACCAAATCCAACATTGAGATATTGTACATAACTAGTATTCATACCTAACACCCCTTCTTTATATTTCTTTTTGCTAGTTCCATTTTATACAAAATAATGGAAAATATCAAGTGCATTCAACAAAAAAAAACAAATAAATTATACATTCTTTTCACACGCTTAAATTCTAAAAAAGCAATCTTTAATATGTCAAAAAAATAACCTTTATCTTGAATAAAATGGAACTTTATGTAATAATAGAAAATGAGATGAGAAAAAGTATAAACACGGGAAAAATGCTTTTTTCTAAGTTTGAAATAAAGTTTTTAGAGAGGTGTTACTGATGGAAAGTTATAATGATATTAAAGGCAAATTTTCAATGGTAAAGCAGGTCGCAAACAAATATGATTTAGACGTTAGCGGAATCGATGAAGTAATCAGTAGTATTGATGAATTTAAAGTAACTTCTCCGATCATAGGCAATTTTAGTACAGGAAAAAGTTCTCTCCTCAATGCTATTTTTGGAAAGAATATATTAAAGGTAGATGTTACCCCAGAGACAGCAATACCGAAGGAAATTTACTATGGGGATAATCATGTATATCAAATTTATAAAGATACGATTACAGAACATAGCATCGAGGAACTACCGATGGATGATCTGACGATTGCAGATACCGACTGTATTCGGATTGAATACAAGAATGAATTCTTAGCGAAGATTCCTTCGGTTAAGATCATTGATTTGCCGGGGTTTAATTCTAATATCGCAGTACATAATAAGGCAATTGATCGTTACTTGCCAAATAGCATGGCATATATCTTAGTGGTATCTTCCGATGAGCCTGTAATCAAAAACAATATTTATGATTTCTTAAAAGAACTGAAGCTTTATGGTTTGCCAATCTATGTAGTTATTACAAAGAGCAGCCGCCTTTCTGATGATGAGATTAAAGAGTGTCAAAAGTTATTGACCGATTTAATGGAGACAATTTTCGATAAAGAAGAAATAAAGATTGCAATAGCAGAATCTTATGGAGAGATTGACGTGGAGCAGGTAAAGGAATTCTTCTATGAGATTCAGGAAAAGTCTGTAATCTTGTTCCATAACAAATTTGTTCGTAGTTTAAAACGATATGCAAGATACGTAGAAGTGTACTTAAATGAACGTATTGAGAAGAAAGAATTAACCTCCTCAGAACTGGAATTGGAAAAAGCGAAAATATCCAAACAGATCGAGCATCTGATCAGCGGTATTAAGAAGGAAGAAGAAAAGTTTACTGCTCAGACAGAAGACTGTATCAAAACATTACAGGAACAGATTAAATCTTCTCTAGTTCAGTCCAGCAGTGTCATTGCCGGATGTATTAGTAACGGTTACAGTCTCGATGATAAGTTGAGCATCCTAATTCGTAACGCAATCGTAGATAGTCTGAATGATGAATTTGAGCCAAAGTTATCCACATATCTTAAATCGGTAGAAGAGTTGTTTGATATCAAGTACTTGACGGATATTGATCTCTCTATCGATACATTAGCAACAGAATGTGCTCCTGCAAAATATGAAAATGTGGCAAAGGCTGCTCCTGTCATTGGCTTTTTGGCATTGGGAGTAGTATTAAATCCAGTAGTCGGTTTGATTGGTGTAACACTTAGTACGGCTGCAGATTATATGCTTAATGTAAATAATAAGAAAAAGCGTGAGATCAAAGCTCAGAAATTAGCGGATGAATTGATTGAGAAAGTGAGTAAAGAAGTAGCTGATACGACTGCAGAAAAGATCCGTTCTTATGTCAAGACAATGAATCAGGAAATAAATCAGAAAGTTTTACGTCAGCAGAAGGTCTTAGAGAAATCATTGACAGATATTCAATGTGAGATGTCGATGGAAACATCGATTAAGATGAAAGAAGTATCTGAGATGAAACAAGAACTGGAAACTATTCAAAAATATCTTGATATCGAATTGATGTAGGAGGGTGCACAATGGAGATTTTTCAAAAAACTTCGAAGCAGAAGGATGAGTTTGATGCCTTTAACCATAAAATAGATGTCATTTGTGAGGAGCTAGAACCTTATTCAAAAAAAATCAGTATTGAAAGTATACGAAATATAAAGAGAAATTTTCAGGTGAAAACGGATAATTTCTTTAGCGAGGACCGTAAATTAAATATTGGTGTCATCGGCAGAATGAAAGCTGGTAAATCCACCTTTTTGAATACATTATTATTTGATGGAAAAGACGTATTACCATGTGCAGTAACTCCGAAGACAGCAACGTTAACGAAGATCGAGTATGGTAGTAAGAATGCTCTGGAAGTTGATTTTTATACGAAGGATGAATGGGAAATCTTAATGCAGCATGTCAATTCTGATATTGACTCCAATCAGGCTCAAGTAGCCAAGGAAATTATGGCTCTTGTGGAGAAAAATGAGATTGATCCAAAAGAATACATCAATAAAGAAAAACAGATCATTTACTATGAAAGTCATGAGGAATTGATGAAGGAACTGCAACAGTATGTCAGTGAAAGTGGCAAGTATACTCCATTTGTTAAGTCAACGGTCATCTATATTGATAATGAAGAATTGGTTGATATGATGATTGTGGATACACCAGGTTTTGATGATCCAATTCAGTCCAGAACGGCTAAGACAAAGGACTTTATGGAGTTATGTGATGTGGTATTCTTCTTAAGCAAAGCTAGTAGCTTTATGAATCATGAAGATATTGATTTATTTATGAATCAGTTGCCAAACAAAGGTGTTAAGAAGATGGTATTTATCTGTAGCCGATTTGATGATGGGCTTCGTGATTTGATCTGGAGTTGTGATTCAATTACGGATGCAATCAAGCAGTTAAAGCAAAAATTGTTAACCTTTGGAGTTAGTACAATCAATAATTATAAGCAAATGCACTATTCCAATAGTGCATTAATTAATCAAAATTTTGAGCCTGTCTTTGTATCTTCCATGGTAAGTAATATGCTAAAGAAGGATAAAAAGGATTATACGGTTCAAGAAAAGAAAGTCTATGATGATTTGAATCTACGTGGAGACTTAACGGATGAGATATTACAAGAAATCGCTAACTTTGACTGCTTGCATGAGGAACTAGAT
>JAQXNU010000004.1 GCA_029098165.1 Clostridiales bacterium | reverse complement strand
TCCTCCTCAATTTTCTTATGATTTGTGCTACCATCCTGATTCTTGTAGCTATCGCCAATAACCGTCAGATTTGTATATAAATACTCATTCATTTCACTACTACCATTCTCATATACATTGTAAATGATAGTTTCTTCGACGTTGTGATCTTTGCGGATTTCTTCTTTTTCCTGTTCAAAAGTATCATCTACGTCTTCGCTAAATAGAATAACGTCGAATGGAAAGATATGATCTGCTCGTTCCTTCTGAAATTTCGACAGCATCATTGACATCGTGCCAAACAATAATGCCACCGTAAATAACACCGTTAGCGTTCCCATCGTAAATTGCATGGTTTTTAATTTTACAGATAGCTGTCGATATAAGAATAAATGCTGTTTCTTAAATAAATGATTTTTCTGATTTTTGATGATTTTAACTACAAATGCCGAAATTCCAATATAGAACAGATAAATGGCAACTATAAAGAGGAACCCTCCAATCATAACACCACCAATCGTCACATTTCCCGTACAAATATAGCAGATAAATGCAATGAAATAAGCAATGCTACCAAAGAAACAAAGGATTCGAAGAAATCCGTTATTCTCGCTGATCTTCTCATTTTTCTGATCCATCGTCATCAGAGCATTGATATTGAAAGAATTGAATTTCCGTTTGTTACGAAGTAACGCTAACATAAAGCATGTGAGGTAACATCCGACCGTCATCAGCATGCCATATCCACTAAATGACACTTCTATCTCATATCCCAGGTTAAACATACTGTCAAAGATCGATAAGATAATCTGTTCTAATAGCCATCCAATCGGGCATCCTACGATAAATGCAATCGTTCCAAGCAACAGATTTTCTCTTAAATACATTCTGGAAATCTGTTTTTTCTTCATTCCGAGCAACAGATAAGTACCAAATTCTCGACTTCGCTTTTCCAGCATAAAGCACACCATGTAATTGATGAGTCACGCTACAATGATAACGATCAGAAGTGTAGCAATGCCCATCATAGCAGCCATGATCGTAATATCCACAGTAATCTTGCGAATGGATTCGGAAAACAACATCATATCAAATGCAAACATAAATGCTGTAATGAATCCCATTGTCATCATATAAATAAAGTAGTCTTTAACCGATCGCATCGCATTTCGATAAATCAGTTTATTTTTCATACTCAGAGTCACCTCCTGTTAAGGAAATAACATCTAAGATTTCATTTAAGAATTCACGACGAGACCGGTTGCCTCGATAAAGCTCCTGAAAGATTTCTCCATCCTTTAAAAATAGGATTCGCTTACAATAGCTTGCTGAAAATGGATCATGTGTTACCATTAAGATAGTGGAATTTAAGTTGGTATTCATCATCTCAAATGTCTCTAATAACATCCTCGAAGATTTGGAATCAAGTGCTCCTGTTGGTTCATCGGCAAGGATTAGCTTTGGTTCATTTACTAAAGCTCTAGCGCAAGCACAACGCTGTTTCTGCCCGCCCGATACTTCATATGGAAACTTTCCCTTCACTTCTTCTATTCCTAAGGTTTTTAAAAGCTGACTTGTTCCCTGCTTAATCTCATTCGCCTTTTTGTCTTGCAGCGACATTGCCAGCATGATATTTTCCTCCAACGTCAGCGTATCTAGCAGATTATAATTCTGAAAGATAAATCCTAAGTTATCCTTTCGAAAGTCGGACAACTGATCTTGATCTAATAGGGTAATATCTTGATCTTCAAAGTAAATATGTCCGGCGGTCACCCGGTCAATCGTTGAAATCATATGAAGCAAGGTGGATTTTCCAGATCCCGATGCTCCCATAATTCCAATGAATTCACCCTTTTTTACATTAAAGCTAACTCGATTGACTGCCTTCGTTACATAACTTCCTTTTCCATAATATTTTTCTACATCGACAATTTTTATATATTCATTCATTTCTTTCATCCTCCTGCCCCTAGTATAAGAGATTTCGAAATCCCGTTGTATCAGTTTAGCTTTCAGTAATCTTACAAAATTGAAAGATTTCTCTTCATACATTAAACTCGATATTTCTGCTCCCGATAACACTTACACTTTACTGATCTATCACTAAAGCTAATCCACCTCTACAACATCTTCTCTAAGCAAGGAAATGTCAAAATGACTTTTGTGTACTCTCCTTCCACTGATTCCACCGTAATTTTAAGGTCCAGTTTCTCACACAAACGATTGCATAGATAAAGACCGATTCCCGTCGCTTTCTCACGGTTTCTACCATTGCTTCCCGTAAATCCTTTATCAAAAACTCTCGCCAATTCTCGTTCCGGTATTCCAATTCCGTTATCCCAGATGACGAGGCTCTTCTGGTGAGAAGCTTCTCGTTCCAGAACCGAAAAGTTAATTCTTGGAGTCTCAAATACCAAATCACTCATAGGTTTCTCATCTATTTCACATTCATCCACACATTCTTCTTTTCGATACTTCACCGCATTGATTACCAACTGATTAATAATAAATTCTACCCATTTACTGTCACTTGGTACCATTGCTTTCTCAAAGTCAACAAAACAAGTCATCTTATTCTCAATCAATAATAGTTTGTCCTTCTTAAGCACACTAGTAACAATTTCTTTTAAATCAACCTGCTGGATCATAAAATCTTTATACACCTGACCTGCTCTAGCATAGAACAGCGCAGTATCGATATATCGCTCTACTCTGACTAATTCAGTCATAATCTTTCGAGAAGTCATATCCTTCTGGTTTTCACAGATCAGCTGAATCACCGTCAATGGTGTTTTAATCTCATGCACCCAGCTTTCAATAAATTCTTTATACTCATTACGATCGGTTTCCACCTGATGAATCTTCTCAATTACTGATTTATACGACCGACGTAGAATATCTCGATACAGCTTGTCTTCCAAACGATATCCGTTCTCCATAACTTCGGCTAACAGATATGGCTGATCAAGTTCAGTTAAGATTTGATCAATCTTTTGGAAGAACTTTTTCCGCCTCATAAACTCAAAAACTAGATACGACAAAAAGGCTATCACCCATACTACAATGATCAGCCCGCAATTTCTCTTCGGATAGCCGGTAACGATCAAATAAATGGACAATAGCATCATTGCTAAAATCTGACCTAAAACCATAAGTATCTTATCTTTTATAAAATCATGTAATTTCATCTTAGATCTTATATCCCATTCCTCTCTTGGTTTCGATAAATTCACTTACCCCAATGGAATCTAACTTACTTCGAATTCTTGTCATATTTACGCTCAGAGTATTATCATCGATATAAACTTCCTGGTCCCACAGATAATCAATCATCTCGGTTCGATTCACGATTACATCTGTGTGTGTAAATAGATAATACAGAATCTTTAATTCATTCTTCGACAGTTCTGTTTTCTGATCACCAAACCGCAACTGTCCAGCAGCAACATCCAATGTGACACCTTTATGTACCAGTTGCATCTCATCTCTGCTCTCATTTTTCTTAATTCGTTTTAAAACTGCTGCAATTCGTGCTAACAAAATCGGTGCCTGATAAGGTTTGGTCACATAATCGTCTCCGCCTCGGGTCATACAGTTTAATTCATCCATGGAAGTCGTATTTCCCGTCAAGAAAATAATCGGTGTCTCACTGGTTTCTCTCAATTTTGAACAAATCAACAAACCATCCATATTAGGCAGATTCATATCCAGTAAGATTAAATCCACATTCTTACGCAAGATATCATTTACGATACCCTCTGAGAATCTTACGATTTCCTCTACTTCATAATTTGCATTCTTTAAGAGAACTTTTAGCTCTCTGGCTATATTTCGATCATCTTCTACTATTAATATTCGCTGCATATCTCTCCTTAAGTAAACACTCTTTTTCTTAAATCTCTATTTCAAGAATCTAAAAAAATAGTGTTTCATGTAAATATTGTAAAATCATTAAATTTACACGTAATTATACGATTATTATATCTCGTTTTTCAAGTAAATTTTAGTTATTTTCTCGTTTTACCCGTAATCTGAGATGAACTTGACCAAATTCGACCATATCTCATTATTTTTTTACCTGTAAATACTTCGTTTTAATGATTTTTACTCTATGGAGCAGTATCAGAGTCCCTCTCCTCGATTTTCAGCAGTAATGCTAATCGTTTTCCCGACTTCTCATCAGCAAAGTAAATCTCAAGCCCCTAACTCTCACTCTTCCCTTATCTACAAGGGTAACGAAAACATCATAGTCGTTCCCACATTCAACACACTATCGCACTCGATGGTTCCACCGTGCTTCTCTACGATATACTTCGCAATATTCAATCCTAACCCAGAGCCTGGAATTTCCTGCGTTCTCGCTCGGTCGCCACGATAAAACTTATCGAAGATAAATGGCAAGTCGCCCGAACTGATTCCGATACCAGAATCGGTGATTTCCGTCACTAACTCTTTCCGCTCTTTTAGTTCACTGATAAAGAACGAGACTTTAATCTTACTGCCCTCTTTGGAATACTTGACCGCATTGTCCACAATATTCGTAATTACCTGACGTATCCGCTTTTTGTCGATGGAAAGCAGATATTCCGGTATCTCTTCTACTACGAGTTCATGCCCCGATTTAGCAACATCTAATGACAATTCTTCGTAAACTTCTGTAAAGAATTCTTTACAGTACAGATCCGAAAACTCAAAAGAAAACTGGTCAAGCTCTGTTTTGGTTTCCTCTAAGATATCATCGATTAGCTTCGATAATAAATGAACCTTATTCAGTATGATTTCTGAATATCGCTTAACACCTGAATCATCCTTTACCACATGATCCCGAATACCCTCTACATATCCTGAGATGGAAGAAAGCGGAGTTTTTAGATCATGAGAAATGCAGGCAAGCAGTAATTTCTTATTGTCCTCAAGCTGCTTTTCACGTAAGCCCGTTGTATATAGTTCATCACGAAGCTGCTCCACGTCATGACACAAACTTCCGATTTCATCATCATAGTCATATTTTAACTTTGTTTGTAAATCTCCATCCAAGATTCTCTCCGTCGCTTGCGTTAACTGCTCAATTGGCTCAAAGATTGTCGACTTTAATTGCTTATGTAAATATATGCAAAGAATAAGACTTCCTGACATAGCGAGCAGGATTAGAAGTAGAAACCAGTATTCGACCTGATTTCTAACCAGATACTTAGCCGTCGGAATGGAAAGGATTAATGTATTTGTCTGTGTATTCTGATTTAAAATCGGCATAACATACTCATACTGTCCATCGTTCCTTAGCTCATTAGGCTTTCCTGCCAAAGCTCTCAGCGGATAACTTTCTCCGATTTTATAAGAAGTATCCCCAAATGCCTGCAAGATGTTTCCTGATAAATCAAGGATTATTCCACAATAGCCACTATGATTAATCAAATTAGTCACTTCTTCGCTATTGAATCCTTCCTTTGTGACACATTCCGAAAGTTCCTCTGCAAATCCATCAACATCCAGTCTCATTCTACGATAATCAATTTCCTTCGAACTTAGTTTACCAATCAGTACGACTCCTATGCCACCTAGTAAAATATTAAGTAAGAGGATCATGACAATAGCAAGATTCAAACTTCGCTTAATGCTTACATTTCCCATTTATATCCCACTCCCCACACTGTCCTAATTGGATTGATTCCTTCTTTCGCAAGTTTTTCTCGAAGGCGCCCAATATAGACAGCAATCGTATTGTCATCCAGATATTCGTTATATCCCCATACATTATCAATCAACTGATCCTTCGTAAATACCATCGATGGATGTTGGGATAGATAATCCAATAGCTTAAATTCTTTCACTGCGAATTTGATCTCTACCCCATTTACCGTTGCCGTATAACTGACGGGATCAATGGTCAGCGGACCATATGTTCTCTTTTTCGACAACGATGGCTCCACTCCCAGCTGGCTCGAATGAAAGGTTGTGTAACGGCGAACATGAGATTTGACTCTTGCCACTAGTTCCACCATGGAAAATGGTTTTGTCAGATAGTCATCGGCTCCAACTCCAAGCGACACAATCTTATCATAATCCGAACTTTTAGCAGAAATAATGATGATCGGTGCATGAGAATGAATACGGATATTTCGGCAAACTTCGATTCCGTCCATCTGAGGCAACATAATATCCAGAACAATCAGGGCTGGCTCCCGCTCAATTGCACTTGCTAATCCTGCCTTACCGCTAAATTCATGGATTACCTCAAATCCTTCATTGTTCAGATAATCGCACATTACATTATTTAATGCAACGTCATCTTCGATGACTAACACTTTTTCATTTGCCATAGTTTTCGCTCCTTACCAGCCACGCTCTTTTAAGAAATCCTCAATGACTTTGGCTCTTGCCTTTTCATCCTGTTCCTCGTATGTCCCCAACTGTAAATCTCCATCTATTTTACCATCATTTAGATATAAAAGTCTAGTCGCACGACGGGCTGCTTTTAGGTCATGAGTGACCATAACGATACTCTGTCCTTCTTTGTTAATCTTCGTCAATAAATCTAGAACCTGTTCACTTGCTGTCGAATTCAATGCTCCTGTTGGCTCATCTCCAAAGAGGATCTCTGATCCCGTAATCAATGCCCTTGCTACCGCGATTCTTTGCTGCTGTCCACCCGACATCTCCGATGGATAATTATCTTTGACTTCTTCTAAGTCAAATTGTCGTAATAGCTCTAATGCTTGTTCATTGACTTCCGCTTTTGTTCTCTGACCACAGCCGTAGCCACTATATGCAACATTTTCTAATGCCGTCATATCGGGAATCAGGTTGATGCTTTGGAATACAAAAGAGATTTTATTTTTACGAATCTTCGTAATCTCCTTCTCGTTTAATTTCGTAATATCCTGATCTAATAAGAAAATATTTCCTCTGGTCGGCTGATCCATGGTGCTAAGAGAATACAATAATGTGGATTTACCACTACCACTTCGTCCCATAATCACAGTAAAATCTCCATCATAAATCTCTAAATCTATATTTTTTAACACATGGTTTCCCTGTTTTCCAACAATATAACTCTTACATAAGCGATTTGTTTTAATGATTACCTTTTTCAAACTTTATCCTCCTTTATTCTTCCATCAAATCTTTTGGCGCGATCTTTCTTAACGGTACGCAAAATACCATCGTAATTGCCAAAATCAATGCAAAAATGATAGCTACTACAACAATTGTATCCACCGTACTGATGACCGCTCCATCCACGCCTGCTCCGAGCAAAAACAGTTTCTGAAAACTTGCTAAGAATGCCGTAAGCGCAATGGCGACACTAACTATAGTCAACAGCATGATCTTAATCGTACTCTTCATACAGATGTATGCATTGGAAAAACCTAAGGATTTTAGGATACCATATAATGTACGATGATTGATTTGCTCCATTGCTAGCAGATTGATGATATTGATTATGCTAAATAAGATAAATACAAGTACCAATACAAGACAGATTGGACGTGCCATCGTAACAACGCTATCTGCTGCCGCCTTGATCTCAGGTAGCACTTGATTGACGGAAATTCCATCGACATGATTCGTTATATCGGTTACAAATTCATCATATGGTACGGAGTCATTTAACTTTACAAACATATACGTAATGTTATCTTGTTCGGAATTCGAGAATTGTTCATAGATATCCGATTGTAAAATAGTAGCTCGCTTATTATTCATCATTGAATCAAACATTCCGGTAATCAAAAAGGCATCCTGATATCCATTGATTGTCATTGTGATATAATCACCAACCTGATAAGGACTATCTTTTAGAATCACCCTCGTAAATGCAATTTCATGAGCATTTTGTGGTGCTCTGCCACTTGCATAAGGAATCTTTGTTGTTTCTGTGGATGGATCGTCAAATATCGAGCACATCAAGGATTTAAAATCAATGTTGGCATCTTCTGGTCCCGCAAAGTCAAAGTTTACAAGTACATTTCCCTTCTGATAAGAAGCAACGTAGTCACTTGTTTGTAAGTACTCGGCTAACTCATCGCTCATCGTCCCAGAAATCGTTGCATCCGCTTTCGGAATAGAGAACCATTTGTCTCCATGCTCGCTCGACTTCTCCATAGAGTTTTTCATATTAATAAAAAATAGACTTAAGAAAAAGGATACAGAAAGCAGAAAAATGACGAGAATGCTGTTCCACTTATATTTCGCGATTTCATTTACAGCAACAGCAAATGGGCTATGAGCATTCTTAATAACCGAACGTGTTAGTTTCTTCTTTGTCGACGTCATACCCATTCTTAAAGCTTCCACTGGTGAGATCTTTCTTACTATATTGACACTGCTTCTCAAGCTTACAATCAATACGAGCATAAGGGCAACAATCGTTCCTAGAATAACGATCACCGTTAAATAGGTAAAACCGACATTCGTCAGATTACCAAGAAGCGAACGGTACATAAAGTTTGCGATTAAGATTCCGACTACTGCCCCAAGCGAGATTCCGATCATCCCAATCAATGAGAACGATTTCAGATAAATCCCTTGGATTTTTTTGTTCGAATCGCCCAGTGCTTTATAGATGCCGATCACATGATACTCTTTGGAGATATTGCTTTTGATAATGTATTTAACGATTACAAGAGATACAACAAAGATCATGATCGATGCGATTGCGCCGATGCCTCCAAACAATAATCCTATGATATGAATGGAATCCAACTTTTCCTTACGACTTTCCACATAAGAGATAGATTCCGGCTGGTCTTTTAAGACTGTTTTAACAAATTCATTACTATACTCGACACCTTCTTTGTCCGATGTCAAAAATACCATATGGATGTCTCCATTATTAACTTTCATCTTCTCATACGTGTTTTTATTACAGAAAGCTGGCATTATAGATACTGTCGAACTTGGTGCCAAAGGATTCTTAACAATCGCACCTACTCGATAATTGATATGTTGAATGGTAAGCAGATCACCTACTTTGATATCATTTAAGTCAGCAAACACCTTACTAATCCATATTTCACCGTCCTTTGGTGCTTTGGTCTCTTCTCCCTTATAAATGCTGATATCGACAATTTCATTAGTATAGTCTTCGATCTGATAGAAATAAGTGTAGAATGCTGACTTTTCTTTTCCATTGATTGCATACATATTCAGTACATCGACACCATCCCACACGCGATCTATCTTAATATGTTCATTCTCCTTCTCCGCCTTTTGTAACATATTCACTGCTTCTGTCGTCTTAACAATAGCAAATGTATCTGGAAGGTTTCCTTTTGAATAATATCGATTCAAAAAAACACTCGATTCTACCGTAAAGATCAGACATCCAGACAAAATCATCGAAGTAAAGAATAAAATCAGTGCTACCAAACTATACTGCAGCTTTTTTCTCTGAATTTTTCTTAACCACATCGTCTTAATTCCTTTCTTTTCTTTGATAGAACCGAGTATACTAAGTAATTCTTACTTGAGTTTGTAGAAATTCTAACTAATTTCTTACTTCCTATTTTCAAGAATTCCATATCCATGCTTTTTCCATGTTCGGATGCATTTACATAGATTTCTAAAAAGTATGTATGTATATCGATTATAACATAACTATCTTCTAAATAGTTTATCCGATTTATAAATAGCCAAAGATGAGCAAAAGAGGCGTAGAAACACATTAAAATTTGGCTACCTTTCCCTTTCTCACATTCTTAGCCAAATTTTAATGGTTTCTACGCCTCTCCCCTCGTCTTTTCGTTTGCTAATTTTTCACAGCACCTTTTTAATAGATCATATGAGAAGGGTAACTTTCATTTACTTACTACTTCACAATCCCATATACCAAGCAGGATAATCCATACAATACATACACATGCACTGGGTAGAACCAATAGAATAATCTCTTGAATCCATGTCCACGTTGCCCGTTATAAGCTAACATAAATACAATAGAGAACACTTCCATCCATTGATATACTTGAGTCAAGAAATCCATAGTGGTAAGTCCAGGTTACTGAATCAAAGGCAATACTACATCAAATAATGCAGCGACAATAACGTAGCAAATGACCTGAAGGATACGATGTTTTCTCGTTAGATACATTGCAACACCTGCAACTAAGATAGCAGTTTCACCATCCATAAACTCAATATGATCTAAAATCATCAAATCCATAGCTATGTATTTCAGTTGAAAATCGGTAAACCCTTTCTTACCTTGTTTTGTTATTTCTTCCATTCTAATTGTTCTCCTGTTTTCTAACTGAAACTAAGTATAGGAGATAATTATAAGGAATTTATAAGGATATAAATATTTTTAACCTTTGACTGCACCTAACATTACGCCCTTAACAAAATACTTCTGTAAGAACGGATAAACAACAAGGATTGGCACTGCTGCCACAACGGTAACTGCCGCACGCATGGAGGCAGGCGTTACCATGGTGACCGAAGACATCTGCCCTGCAAGTGCAGCCGCAGGATCACGCTGTGCCGAAGCATTCATTGCGGAGGATAACATCTTCATCATCTCATACTGCAACGTTGTCAATCTGCTTTCACCGGAACAATAAAGAAACGTATCAAACCACTGATTCCATGCACCAACCGCACACCATAAACCGACCGTAGCTAGCACTGGCTTACAGCAAGGTAATACGATATGTAGAAAACATTTAAAATAACCGGCTCCATCTACTTTTCCAGCTTCCACAAGACTGTCTGGCAATTGCTGCATAAATGACTTCACGATAATCACGTTAAATACACTAATCAGCGTTGGAAAGATGTAAACCCAGAAACTATTTAACAGATGGAGATCTTTGATCAAGAAATACGTTGGAATCAATCCACCGGAAACATACATTGTAACTAAGAAAAAGGCAGTTACGAACTTTCTCCATAAGAATTCTGGTCGAGAAAGCACAAATCCAATCAAAGCAGAGACAAACACACCGAGGACCGTAGAAATCACAGTTCTGGCTACAGAGTTGATTGCTGCGGTAAGTAGCAGTTCATTCTTAAATACAGTCTCATAACTGTAAGTCGAAAACTTTCTTGGCCATAAAGTAATTCCACCCTTTAACGAATCCATCGCATCATTAAACGATACCACAATTGTGTTCCAGAATGGATATAACATCATAATACATATTAGTATCATAAGTATCGTATTGAACGTATGGAATAGGATTGGTTCCATCTTTATATTTTTCTTTTTCATATCAGCACCCTCCTACATAATCTGTTCGTCACTCTTATGGTTTGCAAACCAAGTCGTGGCGGAAACAAGTATGATCGATATGAACGATTTAAATAGGCCACCAGCGGTTCCGAGAGAAAAGTTACCGTTTTTAATACCATATCTCAATACGAATAAGTCAAGTGTTTCCGACACATCCAATACAAGACCTTGGCCGAGTAAATAAGGGATTTCAAAGCTGGTATTTAGAATCCATCCCAAATTCATAATTAAGATAACAATGATGGTTGGCCGAATTCCTGGTAAAGTAATGTGCCACATTTTTTGATATCGATTAGCACCGTCGATTTCTGCTGCTTCATATAAGGATTGATCGATTCCTGCCATAGCAGCAATATAAATGATGGTATTCCACCCCATCTCTTTCCATATATTAATTAAAACATATATCCACCAGAAGTATTTCTTCGTTCCTAAGAATAAGATTGGTGAATCAATGATACCTAATTTCAACAATAAGTTGTTAACCACACCACTATTCGTTGTCGAAAGAATATCAGCAGCTAAGGAACATACGATAATCCAGCTAAGAAAATGTGGTAAATACGAAATTGTCTGTACAATACGCTTTCGTCCCACTTGGCGAATCTCGTTGAGCAATAAAGCAAAGATCAGCGCTACTACTGTTCCAATGACAAGATTCATGGTCGACATGACCAAAGTATTTCGAAGCGACTGCCAGAATGTTTTATCCTTAAATAAGAATTCAAACTGTTGTAATCCAACAAACTTCGAACCTCGATAGCCTTTTCCCGGTTTAAAGTTCTGGAATGCCATGATCCAGCCACGAAGAGGCATATAACAAAAGATAAAAGTAAATATCATACAAGGAATGATCATAAAGAATAACTCTTTTTGGCTTTTGTATTTCCCAATCAATTTATACCAACGTAATTGCTTTTCGGTATATTGCTTTTCTACATATTTCGATTCTGACGATTTCTTTTCTATAGATCTTTGTTTCGCAGATTTCTTTTCTATGGATCTTTGTTTCGCAGATTTCTTTTTCATAGTATGCTTACCTTGCACAAGACTCCCCCCTTTGCCTAATTCAAAAAAACGTTGACCGAACAACGTTTCCTTGTCATGAATTTGGGGGCTGTTATGAATGAAGTATTACAACAGCCCCCTCTTATATGAATATTACTTAAACTTAATTCATTACAGATAAATGAAACTTATTTATTATAAGTAGCGATCTGACGATCAATCTCGTCTAAGTATGGCTGAAGGTCATTATTTGCAAATTCATCTAGCATCTCTTGCCATAAAGATTCATATTTATCAGCGTCACAAACAATAAGCTGTGGGAAATATCTTCTGATGATATCATTCATCTTCTGATTAGCTACTTTTGCAGGGCTGCCATCTTCGATTGGGAATGCATACAATGGGAAGTAATCTGGTCGAACGATAGGATCTGACAGCATCTCTGCAGGGTATTTAAATCCATAAGCCTTTAAGAATTTCTGATCATATTCTGATAAGCCTGCAACAAATTCACTTGCAGAATCTTCAGGAGTACATGGTGTTCCATCGTTGTAAAGTCCCTGTCTCTTTGGACAGAAATTCCACAATACATTACCAGTTAAATCACGGTTCTTAGCTTCATCACGCATTAAAGCTCTTCTCTCCGGAGTTTGCGTACGATCGATACCGTCTGCATCATAGTTCCAGTCCTTTCCTTCTTCACCCCAAAGGAGATAATCCTGAACTTCACGCTGAAGAATATAATCATAGAATTTCATTAAACGATCCGGATCTTTACAATTCTTAGTGATACCAATACCATTGTTACCAGTGATCTTACCTGTCTTTGCATCCAGATAACCATCAGGAACACCAGGATCAGTAATAGGAACAGCAATATAACTTCTCTCAGGCTTGCCGTCAACTAATAATACGTTATCTGCACTCATAAAGTTCCAGTACTGATCGAACATACCAAGAACGGCACCAGAAGTTAATCGAGCGATATACTGGTCATAATTCTCTGTTAATGTCTCAGCTGGTATAATACCTTTGTGATATTCTTCATTTAATTTTTTATAGTAATTATGTGCACTATCGGAAATCTGATAATAGGAAGATTTCATCGTATTCAGGTCAACATAAGCATCACCATCATTACCTGCACCCATCAGATGCTGAGCAGGGTTACGAAGACAGAAATCTCTCCAGCTATCGTTTGTTAAGATCTCAAAACCGATCGTATCAACTCCATCAATCTGTGGATGTTTTGCTTTATAATCTTCGATTAGCTTGAAGTACTCATCCAATGTACGAGGAATTGGATAACCTGCTTCTTCCAAAACAGCTTTCTGAATGTAGAAACCAGCGTTTGGAGCACGGAATACAGGTGATGGATTATTCTGAGCACCGTAAATCTCTAATATGTATTTATGTCCATCAGGAGCGGTCATCTTAGCTTCTTGCTTTTCATCATAGATATAAGGTAACAATTTATAATTAGGAATCTTGTCTTCCAATGGGATAAATGCACCTGCATCAATGAATTTCGGTGCGTGGTCACCTGCAAAGATTGCATCTGGGTAATCTTCACCAGCAATCATAACGCCTTCTTTTTGTTCCAGATCGCCAACTAAGAACTCCCATTCAATTGTAACACCAGTAAGTTCTGTGATCTTGTTGATTACAGGGTTATCAGAAGCTGGTGCCTGCTTCGGATCACGGATAAATACCTTAAATGTTATTGGATCATCTGCATCATCAAGTTTTACTAAACCACCATATGGATTTTCTAATAAGAAATCTGCATCCTTTTCGTCAGTGCCAGGTCCTGCTGTAGGGTCTGCTGTTTCTTTGGTAGGTTCTGGTGTAGCAGTTGCTGGAACTTTTGTTGTTTCTGTCGCTTTGGCATCATCGCTGTCTACTTTTTTCTCTTTCGATTTACAGCCTGCCATTGATAGTACCGTAGTAGCCGTTAAAAATAGAGCTATTGCTTTTTTGTAACGCTTCATACCTCAACCTCCATGATCATATTTCTTAAAACTTCTCCCCATAAGAATAATTCTTAAGATATTATAATTATATTTTAATCATTAGAAAGCCTCATTCCCTAAATTATACTTTTTATTCCAATTATTATAGTGGTCGGTTTATTCCATGATTTTTTCGGTACTCTGACGGACTCAACCCATTTTTTTCTGTAAACTTCGAGATAAAATATTTACTCTCCGTATAACCGATCTCGTCTGCTATCTCATAAATCATCTTATCTGTCTGATCAAGAAGCCGTTTGCCCTCTTCCAAACGAAGTTCATTTACGTATTGGTTAAAACTGCATCCTGCCATTTTCTGAAATACCCTACCAAAATAGGCCGTATTTAAATAGAAATGGTCCGCCGCCTGCTTTAGCGTAATTGGCTCCTTGTAATGACGCTTCACCCATGCCACGATCTCCATTCGTCCTGCTAAATACTTTTCTTTCACTTTTTCTTTACAAGCCTGATAAATCTCTTCTAGCCATTCCATCACCGATCGTTTCCATTCCGGAAATCGATTAAAATATGTTTGTTCCCAAAAGTCACATTTATTCCACTTAATATCTGGATACAGATCGATCATAAGATAATAAAGTCGATATCGAATTTCCTGTACGTATTCAATTGATATCCGATATTGTCGAATTTCTTGAAATAATTGTTCCATACTATCTTGAATGGTATTCCAATTTAAATTCTCTAAACCATCCCTGATATTTACAAGACACTTTTCTTCCTGCAATGGATGCAGTAACTTTCGTTTGTCAGATGTTTGGTGTACTTTCTGTCCATCATTTAAAGCATTTATGAAAGACATCAATTCTGAGTGATAGAATAATTCCGTCATCATCTCGTACAGATTCGAATCATATAGATTTCGAAAAGGTCTATCTTGAATACTTAATGAATTTACATCAATTAAAACTGCACAAGTCTTTTTGAAAGACCTCAATCGTAAGATCATTCCATTTATATAACCGTTGAAATCGTTATGATAACTGTTTAATACTATCTGCCGATCGACCAGATATGAATATACACATCCTCGGCTTCTGATCAGACCATAACTAGAAAGTTCTGAGGTATCAGATAGCAGATCCTTTAGCAGATCAGAACTGATGTTATCCTTGCCTGCTTCCGATAAAACAACTAAATGCATAATGAAATAGTTCTCAAATTCCTGATTCGTTATAACCCCACCTCGATACCATTTCTTCACCTGCTCTACTTTCGCTATAAGTTCGGAGGTTACGGTCATCTTACTGCCTGTCAGTTGCATCCTATTTTGTATGTTTTCTTTAAGCTCTCTAAGGATTACCATCATCTCATCTTCATCAACTGGCTTCGATAAATAAGCTCTCGCTCCATAACGCATTGCCATCTTAGCATACTCAAACTCATTGTAACCCGATAAGATCACAATTTCGATTTTCGCATACTTGCTTTTTTTGAGTTCCTTTAGGAACGTTAGTCCATCCATGACTGGCATGGAAACATCCAAGAAAATTACATTTGGCTTTAAATTAGGTATCTTTTGCAACGCATCTAATCCATTCACGGCAGTTCCAACAATTTGAAAGCCCTCATCCTCTAAGGATACCAGACTTGACAGGTTGTCCCGTATTGCTTTTTCATCATCCACAAACATAATTCGAATCATCGTTTTTAAGTCCTCTCGTTATTCTGATTCCATATACTGTATAACCGTTTTGAAACTATACTACATCCCCTTGATCATAGATCACTTCACCTTAAAATTCACCGGAATCCTAATTTCACACGTCGTACCCACATGAAGTTCACTCGAAATCTGAAACTCAAATTCGTCTCCATAATATAATCTCAATCGATTATAAATATTCGTAAGTCCAACGCCCTTTACCGGCTGATTTGTTTTCTTAATATCCGAAAGCACTGATTTTAGCTTCTCTTCCGACATTCCACCTCCATTATCCCGTACCACAATCTCCAGTTTGTCCTCGATGATTCTTGTTGTAACTGCAACAAATCGATCATTTGTAATTGCCTCAACTCCATGAACACAAGCATTTTCCACAAGTTGCTGAACCATCATCTTTGGAATCAGACACTCTTTAGTATTCTCATCAACCTGAATTTCATAAGAAAATTCATCCTCAAATCGATATTCTTGAATATGCAGAAACTCATCTAAAAACTTAATCTCATCTCTTAGATAAATGATACTTTCCTCCCATGTAATCAGCTGTCGAAACATACGAGACATATATTTTAACATCTTTGCAGTCTCTGCCTCGCCTTTGGTTGCTGCCTTTAATCGGATACTTTCAATCGCATTGAACATAAAATGAGGGTTCACCTGACTCTGTAGAGCCAACAGTTTTGCCTGGGTTGTCTCCTTTTCCAATCGACTCTTCGTAACTTGGGCCTGATATTTCGTTTCGATTAGGTCTTTTAACTGCATACTCATCTGATTCATACTTTTTTCTAACGAACTAATTTCATCTTTTCCAATGTCATTGATAAAATTCTGCGTAAAATCCCCACCAGCAATTTTCTTCGATTGTGCCACCAGTTGAGAGATTCGATGCGAAATGTTACCCATGATGACACACATGAAGATCACAGCAAGCAATAGACAGATGATTACTAATGGTAAGCTTTTGATGATTGCTTCTTTGGTATGGGATAAGATTGCATTGACGTCGTACATCTCATAAATGATAAATGGCAGATCTTCTAGTTCTTTTTTCATAATTACAACGCCCTCAATCTTCGTATTTTCATCAAATGTCTTATACTTCGATAAGCTTGTTGACTTGACAATTGTATCTCCGTTACGATACGTCATAAGATAATAATCAAATAAAGAAGTTGTATTTAGCTGGGAACGAATTAAGTCAAGATTCATGTCGATTCGAATCCATTTATGATATGTCGAATAGAATGGATAATAATCCAAGCAATAAAAAAGACTGATACTACAATTGTCGATATATGCAATTTTAGATGGTTTATTTGCATATCTGATGAAAATTGTCTGTTCATTTTTTTCGAGCTTATACATATGTACATCGGAAAGATCCTTTTGCAAATAACGATAAAATGCATCTGCGTCTTTCATATCTACTGGATTCACTCGATAAACACAACCGCCATCAAATACCGTCGGATTATCTGTATAAATAAAATATCCGCTCACTTGCTCATAGTATGGTCGTTTTTCTTTGAACAAAGGCTGAATCTGCTCTTGGAAAACCGAAATATAATCCCCTGCTCTTTCATAAGTTCGATCAAAAAACTGATAGATTTTCTCACTTCTTGTCGATGTTCTCGCTAAGGTAATCAACGAGGAAAAATCTCTCTGAATCACATCTGAGATTTCATCCAGTGATGTTTGCATCTTATCTTCCATGCTATCTTTTATGCTTTTTTGAACCTGCTTATAATATTGAGAAAACAAGATACCAATTGGAATCATGACGCACCCGATAAATAACAACAGCATCTTTTTTACCAAGGATATCTGATTTAAAAGGTTATGATTTTGACGCTTGAACTTCATCTAATATCCCCCATCATTTATTTTCGTTAATCCTTTCATGTTAAACTCAGATGTCCACTATTCAAATCTTCATTTGAGATAACTTATTATTTCCTTATATAATTTTTCCATATATTTACATTAAGTATAACATATCATATTTGTTTTGTAATCAATTCAATTAAAAAAGGATCCTATTCATAAAAGTTGGATCCTAACCAATAAAAGAGATTGTCGTAATAAGTTAAAGATTGCTCCTAAATGCACAAGTAGGTATCGCTAAGCAATACTATAAATTACTAAAACGATCCCCCTATTATTTTCATTTATATCTTGGACCCATGGCACAAACTTTTCCCGATTCGGCACAATCTCTCGATTTTGGACCAAAACTCTTAATTTTTTAGAACTCGACTCAATTTCTAGCCCTCTGACCCAAATAAGAATTTGTGAATTTTCAGCCTCATAGTACAACACACTAAGTTTAATGAAGTTTCCAAAGAAGATATCAAAGCAGGAAACCTAGAGATAGTCGATCATAATATAAAAGCCTAAAAACAACAAAAGGAAGCATCGCTTAGCAATTTATAATTGCTAAGCGACACCTCCTTTTATATAATACAAAATTCAACTATGCATATACTCTCTTGTCAATGCATCAAGAATTCTATTGATTTATGAATTATTTAACCTTAGGACCTGCAGCAACGATCTTAGCGTCCATGTCTGGATATTTCTTAGTAAAGTTATCTACGAACATCTGAGCTAATTTGTTAGCTTGCTCATCATAAGCATTCTTATCAGCCCATAAGTTACGAGGATTCATCATCTCAGTAGGGATTTCTGGAGCACCAGGAACGCTTGTTGGGATGTCTAAATTGAACTGATCGTTATGTTCGAATTTAACGCCCTCTTTTTCGTAAGCATCATTTAATGCTGCTGTAACCATAGCACGTGTGAAGGAAAGTTTCATTCTCTTGTTCTTTTCGCCTGTCTTAGGATCTACAGCTGGACCGGAAACCCAACCAGTATTTACTAAATAAACCTTTGTATTATATTTCTCGATTCTCTCACCTAACATATCAGCGTATTTCTCAGCTTTCATTGGCATAAATGGCTCACCAAATAACGTAGAGAATGTTGGAACTGGCTCAGTTACACCAATTTCCGTACCAGCAACCTTAGATGTAAATCCTGTTACGAACTGATACATAGCTGCTTCTTTGGATAATCTAGAGATTGGAGGCAATACACCAAAGCTATCACATGTTAAGAAGATTACTACCTTTGGAGTTCCACCAACGCCTGGAATTGCTGCATTCGGAATGTATTCGATTGGGTAACCAACACGGCTGTTGATTGCTAAAGAACCATCCATATAGTCTGGTTTTCTAGTCTCTGGATCGATAACAACGTTCTCAACTAAAGAACCGAATTTTATTGCATGGTAGATTTCTGGCTGTTCTTCTTCAACAAGATCGATACATTTTGCATAACATCCACCTTCCATGTTAAATACACCGTTGTCAGACCAGCCATGCTCATCATCACCGATCAATTTACGCTTTGGATCAGCGGAAAGTGTTGTCTTACCTGTTCCGGAAAGGCCAAAGAATACTGCAGTTTCATGAGTCTCAGGATCCATGTTAGCAGAGCAGTGCATTGGAAGGATGCCTTCCTGTGGAAGAACGAAGTTCATAGTTGAGAATACGGATTTCTTAATCTCACCTGCATACTGAGTACCACAGATAATAATCATATGTGCACTGTAATCGATCATGATAGCTGCTTCGGAATGAGTTCCGTCGATTTCAGGAACACATTTGAAGCCAGGTGCTGCGATGATTGTGTAATCTGGCTCACCATAGTTTTCTAATTCTTCGTCTGTAGGACGGATTAATAAATCACGGATAAATAAATTCTGACTTGCAAGTTCATTTACGATTCTGAACTTCTTCGTGTAAGCTTTATCAGCACCTGCCATACCATCAAAAACGAAGATTTCTCTGTTCTGAAGATAAGCAATAACTTTTGCTTTGATAGCATTGAATTTTTCACGAGAGATTGGCACGTTAACCTTTCCCCAAGCGATCTGATCATGAACGTCTGGTGTATCTACGATAAATTTATCCTGTGCAGAACGTCCTGTGTATTTACCAGTTTTAACAACTAATGCTCCAGTATCACTTAAGACACCTTCTCCTCTTTGTAATGCTTTTTCTGTTAAAACTGCTGGACTTAAGTTGCGGTAAACTGCCTTAGCATTCATAATTCCAAGGCTTTCTAAGTTTAATGTTTCCATGTTTTTTCTCCTTTTCCTTAAAATATATTCAGCACAAATAAAAATGTGTTGTAAGCGAATTCCATTACGTTTCAATTCCTATATCTTTCGACTAAATATGTACTATTAACTCTGAAATCAACGATATTTTAAACCCAATTGATAAAATTGTAAAGCTTGTTCACACTTTTTTTATAAATATTGTTATTTTTTTATCAATTGGGTTTAAAACTATGTTTTCTAAGTTTTCAGTGCTTTCCACTACTTGCCGATCAGTTCTTCCACTTCACATTATTCAGGCATCAAACGCAACGCACCTTTTCTCGTCGTTATGATTGACGCTGCTGGGTTAGCGTCATCTTCTGAATAAATTCATTGCTCCTTACCGTCATCTCCATCCATCCTGGACGAAACCCACTTCGAATTGCATTACGCACGGACTTGATATTACACCATGCAGCACAGTAAAATGGTACTTTTCCACGCTCAATAATTTCATTGGCTAGTCGACTAGTCAGTATCGATGCTATTCCCTGTCGGCGATATTCCGGAAGCACATCAATACCAATCTGCCACATTGTATCGCAGTCAGCGGAACATCCAGCCAAAGCAATCAACTTGCCCTGATCATAAGCCCCAACTCCAAGCACATCTAATTCTTTACGGTCCTCACATAACGCATTTGACCATGTTCCATCATATAAATCTACAAAATCCTTTTGTTCGAGTACCCTAAGTTCATAGGCACATTCAGGTTTCTTTAACAAATTGACATCCGGTAAGAAATATTCTGCTTGAAAACATACACTAATTCCATAAGGGGAAAATGCATTATTTAAGCGGTAAATATTCGGTGTCTCAAAGCAATGTTCAATGTCAACTTTATGTAAATAAGCTTCCACCACTTCACGATATTTTTCATTGATTGTAGCAACAATATTAGTACCATAAGTAACCATGTCGCAGTCAAATGGCAATGGCAGATATCGTCTTGCCCGATCGTCTTTTTTCGAAGCTACAATGACATTGTCTTTCTGCAAGAAATCACTTGCCTTGCAGTTTAGATCGATTGCGGATTGCTTCATCGCACATTCTAGTATCTCTTTATTCGTCAACATATTCTTTCTCCATTCTTTTATCCCCAAAAAGCTAATCTTTTCGAATGATTAATTTTTATTTATTTAACATATCTTTTCTCTTGATTCAATATTTCTTGAACCGACGGATCCGTTCCTTCGCAAAAGCGTACTCCACATACCAGACAACTCGTATCTTCTTTTTTTACTTTACGATTCCCACAATTAGAACACTCATAATAAATGGTATCCATTGGGAGTTTTAAATTTCGATGATTGCTATAATAATGATCAATCTTTTTATCCTGTCGTAACTCAATTCCCAGATAAATAAAAAAGCCAATCAGTATTAGACTTCCTACTATGATAAAACACCACATCACTAGATTCAGTACTCTGCTATGAATAAGTTGATTCAGCAACTTAAGACAGCCTGGGATGATGGCTGCTACCATAATTCCAATGCCGATTATCTTACCACCATAATCGTTTGACTCAATCTTCTTCATCGCAATATCGAACCTTTCTATTCGTTCCAATTCATCTGAATATCTGGAGTTCCAATTTCTAATTCAATTCAATCCAATAAACTTCGACACATTTACCATCGCTATGTACAAATTCACGTTCTTTCACGCCACCACACGTTTGTATGATCTTTCGTGAAGCTATGTTATCCTGATTGCAAGCTAGCATGACCCGTGACAATCCTAACCCCCTTGCATAAGTTAAGGCCATCTGTAATATTTGAGTTCCATACCCTTTTTTTCGTTCGGATGGTCGTACACCATAACCAATATGCCCACCATACGAAGCAAGGAAATCATTTAAAGAATGCCTGATATCGACCATTCCAATCATCTTTCGATCCGATTTCCGAATTACAAAAAACGTACTTGCAACCACCCAGTTCTCATGAACGGTTTCTGGAGACGAGTTTACCATGACTAAATTTAGCCAGTCTTCAAACTCCATCTCATGCAGTAGTGAAGAGCCATGCAATTCTGTTTCACCGTTTCTGAGATGTTCAATTTTATACGCCAACGCACTGTGCATCATCTCATGCGTTGGCTTTACCAATTCCAGATTATCCATAACACTTCTCCTTACATACCATTCCCCATCTGATATGCTTGTAGCATTAATTTATCCCCTTACGCTTATCCTAGTTGGTTCCATGACTCAGATCACAAGAATAGTCACCAACAAAGTTATCTGCAGTAAATAACACTTTATAATGTCCTACTTCATCTGCATGTACCGTAAATTCCGAAGTAGGTAAATCCGTTCCGGTATAAATCTTTTTTCCATCTTCATCACGTGTAATCGTAACACTTAAGCTTCCGCTTTCTTTCGTAACGCTGATTCCAACATCGTAGTAATCATCATCTTCTACCGAAAATGTATATTGGTAGGTTCCATCCATTTTTTTAAAACTTTCTCCATTTTTCCCTTGTACGAAATCAATATTCATTTCTGGTCGATCCGATTTTTTCTTGATACAACCAGCCAGACACAATATTAATAATAGACAAAGGAATACCATTACCTTCAATCTTTTCATCCTAGAATCCCCTTTTTCTCTTAAAAATCGATATGATCCATCTTGTACTTCCATAACTTTGTGCAGAAGGCACTGAACTTACTAATTCCCATCCTTGTGCACCCAGTTTATTCAATTCTTCTTCAAACTCAGAAAAGTTGACTTTTCCACCAAAGAATCCTTTAGCATCTGTATAAATTGTTTTGTATTCCCATTGTTCCATATTTCGTTGCTCCTTCATATTAGATTCAACATAATTCATATACTGAACTATCTTATATTTCTCCATTATATTGAATCTTACATATGAATTCAACCGAAGGCTCCAACTTCTAATGGAATTCTTAGAATTCTTAAACCGTACGGATCATACTAAGATCATTATTTACCCCTTTCGACATCAAAATCTGATGCACATCAATGACTCCATTATGAAAAGTTGCTGCACACGATGCCAAATATAAATCCCACATCCGATAAAATTCATCGCCCTTTATATCAATGATTTCTTGTCTATGCTTTTGAAAATTCTCCCTCCAGCAAAGCAGCGTTCGATTATAATGCCTTCTTAAACTTTCCACATCTAACGTATAGAAATTATAGTCTGGCAGGATATTGACGATTTCTCGCAGGCTTGGAATGACTCCGCCTGGGAAAATATATTTCTTAATCCACGCATCTCCAGGATGTTCCTTTTGCGCACTGATATAATGCAACAAAAAAAGGCCACCTTTCTTTAGAACTGCATCAACACACTCCATATATTCCTCATATTGACCTCGTCCAACATGCTCAATCATACCAACGCTTACAACACGGTCAAAAGAAAGCTTGGAATACTTAAGATCACGATAATCCATCAGTTGAACGGACAATAACTCTTCTAAACCTTCGCTTTTGATGTCCTTTTGAAATTTATCCTGTTGCTCCTTGCTTAAAGTTATTCCCAGTCCCTTCACACCATACTTTTTCGCTGCTTCCTTTAATAAGAATCCCCATCCACAGCCGATATCAAGCAACGTCATTCCTTCCTTTAATTGAAGTTTATCTAGGATATGATGAACTTTATTCATCTGCGCCTGTTCTAGCGTATCCTCCTCCGTCTTAAAATAAGCACAGGAATAACTCATACTTTGATCGAGCCATAACGCATAAAAATCATTGCCGATATCATAATGAGAGGACACTTCTTCTTTTTGATTCTTTTTCGACATCGATGTAAAGATTAATTTCTTTAGTGCATTATGATCTCGATAAAAAGATGTCATATTGCCTAGAAATAGATCCAGTACCTTATATAAATCCCGGTCAACTTCAATGTCTCGTCGCATATATGCTTCTCCAAGCGCCAGTGATGTACTCGTTAATAACTCTTTTTTACTTAGTTCTTTATTGATCGTCACCGTAAATTCTGGTTCTCCCTCTCCAATGGTAGAAACATTTCCTTCCGACTCAATTGCAAACGGAATGTGAATGAATTTTCCTAAATAGTCTGCTAAAAAATGATTCATAACTGACCTCCAAATCAATATTTGGATATTATTTGCATTTTCTACCAGATTTATTCTTGTTTACGCTGTGAGAATTCTATTTTTCCTTATTGTTTCAATTGAATTCTATTCTCTTATTTGCTTTCGACTTTATGTACTTCCTTCCAGTTTAAAATATCCGCAATCTTTTTTACTTCGTCTATCAGCGATGTTCCAAATATCCACACTTCCTGTCTCCATGGATGCTAAATATGTATTTCTACCCTACATGTGCTTTGATCAATATTCCATATTGTCCAATTTGATTTTGAACACGATTAAGGAATTCTTCGCACTTGTTTGTTATATCATACTTAAAGTGTATCTCTATGATAGCCATATTTATAACAATATCGGGGTATAGTTCTTCATACTGTTTCGATTCTAGATATGATATATAGGCATTAATTTTTTCTTGCAACAAAGTCAAATGTTCATATTCGGACAAAGTATTTTGTTTTTCCAATGGTCAACAACACCTATTCGTTTCCACACAACTACTTTCTCATTTTTTATAACATCGACAACAATAACTATACAAGAAAAATCAAAATCATCTGGACAACTCAAAATAGGTGTAATTGCAGAATCTTGTTTTAAAGCATATTTCATGAATCGTGCATCACCCTCAAAATCATATTCATTTGTCCAAGTAATATCAAGCAAATCTGCAGATGATACAAAAATACTCTCACCAATCTGCCCGTTCTCTGCCTGCCACTCATTTATATAACGATACAATGGTTTTCCGTCAATAAAAAACATATCAGTTTCATACCCCGAATCTCCTTTGCATCTTCTGACTTCTAACTTATTCATAATTCCCCGTCTCGCACGCTCATCTCTTTTGATGTTTTTCACAGCCCTCTTTACTTTATTCTTCTTTATTAAATTCTAATATGTCACCCGGTTGGCAATCCAGCGCATCACAGATTGCTTCTAAAGTTGAGAAGCGAATTGCACTAATCTTTCCAGTTTTAATCTTAGATAGATTGACGTTGGAAACTCCGACTTTCTCTGACAGTTCATTCAATGACATTTTCCTATCCGCCATAACGCGATCTAGTCTTAAGATTATCTTCCCCATGCATGCCTCCTATAATGTCTCATCTGACTCGTTCTGCAATAAGCATCCATATTCAAAAATAATGGAAACACACCATAAAATAGCAGCTGCTACAATTCCTGTAAAATCTAAGTCATAGGACAGATCTTTGATCGTATTGCCCTGATCAAAATGACACATTACCATGACAAAAAAGAAAATAGCGATTTTACGAATACTCTTTACATGTTCCATCTGAAATGGGCTTCCATTAGCATTAATATCTTTAAACATGCTTTCTGCTTGTCTTAATAGTAATCCCATCATGATTGTTCTAACAAGCGCAGATACTACTACCATGATCAGTTCTTTAACATCCGCATTCTGTAAGAATTCACTGCTGAATGGGCTCTTAATAATAACCTTTCCATTGAATACTAAGAGATCTAGGTTACCATTGACAAGCACCCAGATTAAACCAACGAATAAAACTCCGATTCCGATATAACAGGCAATTTGTGCAAACTTGATCAAGATGCATAATACCTTACTCGACTTTTGGATTCTTTCTCGAACAACGCTTTTGGATTCCATGATAAAACTCCTTTCAAATATCTAATATGTATTAACCATATTATGAATATAATATAGTATTTTACATTTATCAATAGTTATTTAATGTTTATCATTAATTTTTTAACGTTTTTTGTAATCAGAATACAAATAAGGCTCTCAACCGTGAAAAGCGACTTTTTCACAGATAGAGAGATAAATACTTTGAGATGATGCGGTGTATGTAGTGTCGCAGGCTCTCGGACATAATAGATTTAGAGTTTCTATTACGTCATATCTCTAATAGTGGTAGCTTCCTCTATATTAATATGTTAGAATGAAAGACAAACAAGTATTGCGGAGGTGAACAATATGGTGGCATTCTTACGATTAAAAAATATCTAAGTACATAGAACTATGTTAAATAGTTTTATGTACAAACAACATACTAAAAACTATTTAATTAAGGAGATTTTGTTATGATATTTCAAGATAATGTAATTAAAGAATATTTAAAAAATGTTTATTTTATAACTGGAACGCCTTGTGGAGGAAAGACAACGATTTCAAAAGAGTTAGCGAAACGACACAATTTATTCGTTTATGATGTTGATGAACAGTTTGCAAATCATCAGAAAATTTCAAATTCTTCTTTTCAACCGTCAATGAATAAAGTCTTTAAAGATGCTGATGAATTCTTCGGGCGCACTGTAGAGGAATATAAAAAATGGCTAATTGATAACACAAGAGAACAATTAGATTTTGTATTATTGGACTTGATTCGTCTATCACAAAATCAAATTGTATTGTGTGACTGCCATTTAACAGTAGAAGAAGCTGATAAGTTAACAGAAAGTTCAAGAATCGTCTTTTTGATTAAAGAACCCTCGAATTTAATTGATGATTACTGTAATCGTCCTGACCATCAAGGATTTAGTGATTTTATAAATAGTACATCTGATACTGAAAAAGCAAAGGCGATCTGTAATGTAACCTTGAAAAGCCTCAATGAGAAAAGATATAACGATATCAAAAATGGTGATTATTTTTGGATTGAAAGGATCGATAATAGTACAGTGAATGAAACTGTAAGAAAAGTTGAGCAACACTTTGGTCTTGTCGGAAAAGATTTCAGCATGGATACATTAGAGGTAAAAAAAGTCGATAAAGATACCGACTTAGCAGAAAAGTTAATCCATTTTGTTGAAAATTTTTCTTGGGAAGATGTAAAAGAACATATGTTATGGATGCTTCGAACATGGGTATTTACCGATTGGGAAACAGCATTTGTAGCATTAGTAGATGGTCAAATTGTAGGAATGACTACGATCATGAAGACAGACTATTACCCGTTACCTGAAATATATCCATGGGTATCAAGTGTGTTTGTCTCAGAAGACTATCGTGGACATAGGATTAGTAAAAAACTGATTGATTTTGCTAATGCATATGCAAAAGAAAACGGTTTTGACAGGACATATATCCCATCAGAACATATTGGATTGTACGAAAAATATGAATACCGTTATCTTAAGGATATTGTTAATTATGGAAATGGAACCGACCGATTGTATGTTAAAGAATTGAAGCTATAAAAGAAATTCGACAACTTACAAGTTACCGCTTGTAGAAACGCACAAATATGAATTGACCGAGCTCTTTAGAGCGAGGGATGACAATTGACCAAAGGTCAATTGTATGGGAGCAGAGAAAAAAATAAGAATTTATAGATTAGGGTGCGAAAGATGATTATTTTGATAACGGGAGCATCTCACACAGGAAAGACAGCACTTGCTCAAAAGATACTTGAAAAATATAAATATCCGTATTTATCAATAGACCATTTAAAAATGGGGCTTATCCGTAGCGGAAATACTACGCTTACACCTACAAGTGATGATAAAGCACTAACGGACTACTTATGGCCAATTGTTTGCGAAATGATAAAAACGGCAATAGAGAACTCCCAAAATCTTATTGTTGAAGGATGCTATATTCCTTTTGAATGGAAAAATAATTTTACGAAGGAGTATTTGGATAACATAAGATACTATTGCCTGGTAATGAGCGAAGACTATATAAGAAATCATTTTGATGACATAAAAGGGTATGCAAGTGTAATTGAAAACCGTGGTGATGACGAGGATTGCACTTTGGAAAATGTATTAAAAGATAATGCTCAAGTTTTGGAACTTGCCCAAAAGCATAATGTAGACTATGTGCTTATTGATGATAAGTATGAAATAGATATTATTGCGAATTAGAATTGACCGGGTTCTTTAGAGCGGGGGATGACAATTGACCAAAGGTCAATTGTATGGGAGTAGAGATAAAAAATAAGAAGTTATCGAGCAGTACAGATGTTTAGTAACTTGATAAAATTTGTAAAGGGACTATTATGGAATTTGATAAGTATAAAGATTACTTAATCAGTTGTTGGATGCCGGAGCATGAAGCTGAGCATTCGACGAGACACCTTATGGTGGCAGGTTGGAATATGTTATTGGACGAGGTTTTTTCTCCTT
>JAQXNU010000003.1 GCA_029098165.1 Clostridiales bacterium | reverse complement strand
ACCGTTGCAATCCGTATGCCATCCCATCCAGTCGCAAAACGTCTGATTGCAGAGTCTGGAGTATATATAGCAGCACCAAGTGCAAATCTTTCAGGACGACCAAGTCCAACTACAGCACAACATGTAATTGAAGATATGGATGGTAGGATCGCCATGATCATTGACGGTGGTAGCGCCAAGATTGGTTTAGAGTCCACCATTATAGACTTGACGCAGGACAAGCCTATGATTTTGCGTCCAGGATTTATTACAATGGAAAAGCTTAAGGAAGTATTACCTGAGATTGAAATTGATCCCGCAGTAATCTCAAAAAAGATGAACAAGAATATTGTTGCAAAAGCACCAGGCATGAAGTATCGTCATTATGCACCTAAGGGAGAGTTGACAATCTTTGAAGGTGCTATGGACAATGTTATTGCAACAATTAATCAGATGGCAAAAGAGAAAGTGGAGCAGAATCTTTCAGTTGGAATTTTAGCAACCGATGAAACAAAGGACAAGTATCCTTACGGAGTTGTTAAGAGTATCGGTTCTCGTAACGAAGAGCAAGAAATCGCTGCTCATTTGTTTGGAATATTAAGAGACTTTGACACCATTGGTGTTTCCTATATTCTTTCCGAGAGTTTTGAGGATAATTCCCTTAGTCAGGCAATTATGAATCGATTACTAAAGGCAGCTGGTTATCAGGTAGTACAATGTGATTAATATTGTGAGGTGAGCGTGTGCATCAGTATCAATATGAACGAGTAATTTTTATCTGTTCCGACAATACAATAGTAAGTCCAATGGCAGAGATCATTTTTAAGTCGATCCCCCTTGTGAAGGGAGTCGAATGCTATTCTCGTGGAATTGTTGTGTTGTTTCAGGAACCAGTGAATCCGAAAGCTGTGGACGTAGCGAAGAATCATGGTATTGAGATGATTAATTCATTATCTACACAATTTCATCGTATTGAAGCGAATGAGCATACCCTTCTACTGACAATGACCAAACACCAAAAAGAAGAAGTAATCAATCATTTTGAGATAAAAGATAATATTTATACATTAAAAGAATTTATCGGTGAAGATGGAGATTGTATAGATCCTTATGGGCAATCTTTATTAGCTTACGAAGAATGTTTTGAAGAGTTAACAACGCTAGTTAAAAAGGTGGCATATCGTATAGCTTCAAAAACTGACTTAGCGTAAATATAATTAAAACACATAGATGGAGGAATTGATATGATAGCTTTAGGTTGTGATCATGGTGGATATGATTTAATGCAAGAGGTAATGAAACATCTGACAGAGAGAGGGATTGAGTATAAGAACTTCGGTGTAGAAGAAAATCGTTCTGTTGATTATCCTGTTTATGCAAAGAAGGTAGCACATGCAGTTGCAAGTAAAGAGTGTGAAAAAGGAATCTTAATCTGTGGAACTGGCATTGGAATTTCTATCGCAGCTAATAAAGTACATGGAATTCGTTGTGCATTGTGTCATGATGTATTTAGTGCAGAAGCAACGAGACAACATAATGATGCAAATATTCTTGCAATGGGTGGACGTGTGGTTGGCCCAGGACTAGCATTAATGATCGTTGATAAGTTTTTGGATACACCGTTCTCCAATGACGAAAGACATCTTCGCAGAATTGATATGATTGAATCTTAAATAGATAAAACAAGCTGTTATAATACAGGAAAATGCATATACTGAATTAGCATAGACTAATTTGGTATATTTACTGTGTTATAACAGTTTGTTTTTTTTATACTGAAATGTTACAATATGCATAAAATAGAATAATTGGAGATTGAAATGAAATCAGACAAGAAAGTATTGAAATCGTTCGTTTTAATTACACAGATTGGAATCACAATGATTGTTCCGATTTTCTTATGCCTATTTGTTGGTATGAAATTGGATGAATGGTTTAAAACTAACTTTATTACTATTATTGGAATCATTTTAGGAATTTTAGCCGCATTTCGCAATGTATATGTTATGACGAAGCAATTTTATCTCAAAGATAAAGAGAAAGAAGATGCTCAATTAAGATATATTCAGGAGCTAAAAAATAATAAAAAATCCCATAAATAGTAATAAAAAGATAAAGAGATACTAATAATTACAGAACAATAAAAAAGTATAAGTTAGTTAACAAAAAAATAATAAAATGGATAGTGTTACCTGTTGATAATTTTGGTAAAATGTACGATAGTAATAAATGATGACATATTTATGTATGTCATACTAAAATAGTAAAATCATATCAAATCGAAGGAGTCAATCTATGGATGAAGGCAAACAAACATTTATCGAACTTCTGGCTGGAATCATTTTTTTGGGAGTATTACTCTTAATACCCGGTATCATTTGGCCATATGATAAAGCAGCTTATTACCTTGGATTACTAATTGGCGTTATTATTTCGCTTTATTTAACTTATGATATGTACTCATCCCTTGGAAAAGGATTAACCATGGAGGAAAAAGCAGCTTCTGGCTATATCCGTAAGAGAGCCCTTTTACGTTTATTAGTGATCCTAGTTGTATTCTTTATCGCGGCATATACTGATAAGATTCAGATCTTCAGTGTGCTGCTAGGAGCATTAACTTTGAAGTTTTCGGCTTATCTTCAGCCGTTAACCCATAAATTTTTAGCTAAAAATAAATAAAGGAAGGTGAGAAAGTGAGTTTGGTAAGCATTATGCTTTCCGAAAGTGTAACAAATCCGGAAGTTGTAGCTAAAGCAAAGGATGAAGTTTCTTTTGGTGTGGATGGTTTCTATAAGTATTCACTCTTTGGTCACGAGGCTTGGCTGACAACAACTCATGTGAGCTTGTTTATTATCATGATTTTGCTGATAGGCTTTGGAATCATTGCAAATATTGCTATACGACGTGCTGATCCATATAAAAAACCAGGAAAGTTCCTGAATGTGATCGAGTACATTGTAGAAACATTTGATAATTTAACAAAGGTAAACATGGGCGAAAAACATGGATATAAGTTCTCGAACTATATTGGAACGTTATTTATCTTTGTGTTAACAGCTAACATATCCGGTTTGTTTGGTTTAAGATCACCGACTGCTGATTATGGTGTTACTTTAAGCTTGGCGTTGATTACATTTGTATTAATACACTATAACGGCTTTAAGTACCAAAAGGCAAAACATGTTACAAATCTATTTAAACCGATATTCTTATCACCAATCAATATCATTGGTGAAATAGCTACACCAATATCGATGTCCTTACGTTTATTTGGTAACGTATTATCCGGTACCGTAATGATGGGACTTGTTTATGGATTGCTTCCATGGTTTGCAAAGTTAATATGGCCAGCAGGAGCGCACTTTTACTTTGATTTATTCTCAGGTGCCATCCAGACGTATGTATTCTGTATGTTAACAATGGTATTTATATCAAACACTTTTGAGGAAGAATAAAAGTAGTTATGAAGATGTTAAAGTTACAAATTTTAAGTTGTTAGTATGAAAACTAACAAGAAACAAGATTAAGGAGGAATTCTATATGTCAAATGAAGCTTTTGTATTAGGATGTTCAGCAATTGGTGCAGGTTTAGCAATGATCGCAGGTATCGGACCTGGTATTGGACAAGGTATCGCAGCAGGTCACGGTGCGTCCGCAGTAGGTCGTAACCCAGGTGCAAAAGGTAACATTATGTCAACCATGCTTTTAGGTCAGGCGGTAGCAGAAACAACAGGTCTTTACGGTTTCGCTGTAGCTATTATCTTATTATTCGCTAACCCATTGATTGGTAAACTATAATCGGCCCAACTAACAAAATAACATTAGAAGGGAGGCCGAAAGGTGGGCAACTTTATTTCAAGCCTAAGCTATAAGACAATTGTCTTTGCTCAGGAACTTGCAAACGAGCGTGCAGATGTGAACGCACCAGAAGTCAGTAACCGTATTTTTGGTCTGGACTTTCAGTTAATAGCGGATGCATTAATCATGGCATTGGCAATATTTATCCTATTTTTAGCACTATCTTACCTTTTATTTAACCCAGCAAGAGAACTATTAAAGAAACGCCAGGAAAAGGTTCAAGGTGAATTAGAGTTTTCTGCAAAGGAAAAAGAAGATGCAATTGCATTAAAACAAGAATATGAAGCTAAGTTAAAAAATGTATCTTCTGAAGTAGACGAAATCTTAAGTGAAGGCCGCAAGAAGGCATTAAAACGCGAAAATGATATCGTTGATGAGGCCAGAGTTGAGGCCGCAAGGATTATAGACAGAGCTAACAAAGAAATCGAATTAGAAAAGAGCAAAGTCAAAGATGAGATGAAACAGGAAATCGTTACAGTTGCATCTGCAATGGCAAGTAAGATCATTGCTGAGAACATTGACTCTGCAAAACAGGCACAATTAGTAGACGAAGCTTTAAATGAAATGGGTGATAATACATGGCAAAATTAATTTCTAAAACATATGGTGAAGCCTTATTTGACCTATGCTTAGAAAAAAATACACTTGATTCCATTGAAGCAGAAATCAAAGCAGTCAAAGAGGCATTCGCAGAGAATGCAGACCTTTATAAATTTTTGAACCATCCGAAGATTACCAAGGAAGAAAAAGTTGCATTTATTGAGAACGTGCTAAAAGGCAGAGCTTCCGATGATGTAACTGGCTTTCTAGTGATTATCGTGGAAAAAGGCAGATATGATGATATCGATGAGATCTTTGACTATTTTCTAGCTAGAGTTCGTGAATATAAGAATATCGGTGTTGCTAAGGTAACATCCGCGGTTGCTTTAAATGACGAACAGAAAAAGAAGTTAGAAGATAAGCTTTTAGCTACAACAAAGTACGTACAGTTTGATATGAACTACAGTGTAGATCCTGCACTGATTGGAGGTTTAGTCATTCGTATTGGAGATCGTGTTGTAGATTCAAGTATTCGAACAAAGCTAAAGAATTTATCGAAGGAATTGCTTAGCTGTTAAACGTCTTTAAAGAAATTATAGAAAGAAGGTGCTTATCTCTTGAATTTAAGACCTGAAGAAATAAGTTCAGTGATAAAAGAGCAGATCAAGAATTACAGCACGCAACTTGAAGTATCGGACGTTGGTACGGTAATTCAGGTAGCGGATGGTATCGCGCGTATTCATGGTCTTGAAAAAGCAATGCAGGGTGAGCTTCTTGAATTCCCAGGAGACATCTATGGCATGGTGCTTAATTTAGAAGAAGATAACGTTGGTGCCGTATTACTTGGTGATACAAGCAATATTAGTGAAGGAGATACTGTTAAGACTACAGGTCGTGTAGTTGAAGTTCCCGTTGGTGATGTTATGCTTGGCCGAGTTGTTAATGCACTTGGACAACCTATTGATGGAAAAGGTCCTATTGAGGCAAAGAAATTCCGTCAGATTGAGCGAGTAGCCTCTGGCGTTATCGCTCGTAAATCCGTAGATACACCATTACAGACTGGTATCAAGGCAATCGATTCCATGGTCCCAATCGGCCGTGGTCAGCGTGAGTTAATCATTGGTGACCGTCAGACTGGTAAAACTGCAATCGCAATTGATACGATCATCAACCAAAAAGGTCAAAACGTAAAATGTATCTATGTTGCAATTGGTCAGAAAGCATCGACAGTTGCAAACATCGTTAAAACATTAGAAGAGTATGGCGCTATGGATTATACAACAATCGTTGCTTCCACAGCGAGTGAATTAGCTCCTCTTCAATATATTGCTCCTTATTCTGGATGTGCCATGGGTGAAGAGTGGATGGAAGCTGGACAGGATGTTTTAATTGTTTATGATGATTTAAGTAAACATGCTGCTGCATATCGTACTCTTTCCTTGCTTTTAAAACGTGCTCCAGGACGTGAAGCGTATCCAGGTGATGTATTCTACTTACATTCCAGATTATTAGAGCGTGCCGCTCGTCTTTCAGATGAATTAGGTGGTGGTTCTTTAACTGCTCTTCCTATCATCGAGACACAGGCAGGCGATGTATCTGCTTACATCCCTACCAATGTTATTTCCATCACAGATGGACAAATTTATCTTGAGACAGAAATGTTCAATGCAGGTTTCAGACCTCCAGTAAATGCTGGTTTATCGGTATCTCGTGTTGGTGGTTCTGCTCAGATTAAAGCGATGAAGAAGATTGCAGGTCCAATCCGTATTGAGTTAGCTCAATATCGTGAGTTGGCGGCATTCTCTCAGTTTGGCTCCGATTTGGATGCTGACACAAAAGAAAAGCTTGCACAAGGTGAGCGTATTCGTGAAATCTTAAAACAGCCTCAGTACAAGCCAATGCCTGTTGAATATCAGGTAATTATCATTTATGCAGCAACAAAGAAATACTTACTTGATATTGAAGTATCTGCAATTCAGGCATTCGAAAAAGAATTATTTGAGTATATTGATACCAAGTATCCAGAGATTCCAACAAGTATTCGTGAGAAGAAAGTTATGGATGAGGAATGTGAACAGAAACTGGTTCAGGCAATTACTGAATTCAAAAAGGAATTTACTAACTAATAGAGAGGGTGTGAAGCTATGGCCTCAATGAGAGATATTAAAAGGCGTAAAGAGAGTATTCAAAGCACCGGTCAGATTACGAAGGCCATGAAGTTAGTTTCCACAGTTAAATTACAGAAGGCAAAGTCAAGGGCGGAGAATTCCAAACCTTATTTTGATGCAATGTATGATGCTGTGTGTACGATGCTTCGTAAATCTACCAATATGTCACATCCATACCTTTTGGCCGGTAAATCAGAGAAAAAAGCAGTGATTGTTGTATCTTCTAATCGTGGTCTTGCAGGTGGTTACAATCAGAATGTAATCAAACTTGTAACTGGTGGTGACTTTGAGAAAGAAAAAACGTTAGTTTACGCAGTTGGTCGTAAGGCAAAAGATGCCCTTGCTCGTCGTGGTTATACGATTGCAAAGGATTATTCCGAAGTCATGAATGCACCTATTTACAAGGATGCAATGGAGATTGGGCAGGCAGTGCTCGATGCTTTTACCAATGATAAAGTTGGTGAAATCTATCTTGCCTATACCGTATTTAAGAATACAGTAACTCAGGTCCCAACTCTGATTAAATTATTACCTGTAGATACAAGCAACATGGAAAACGTAGAAGAAGATGTCAATGAGCGTCTGACCTTAATGAATTATGAACCGGAAGCAGATGAA
>JAQXNU010000002.1 GCA_029098165.1 Clostridiales bacterium | reverse complement strand
ATAAGAATTTGGCTTTGTCCGGCCGCAAGGGAAAGGCAGCCAAATTCTTATCTGATTCCCCGCCTCGCGCTAGTTCATCTCTATTGCAGTTTTTTCACAGTCCCTATTCTTAGTTCAATATGAAAGTTTTGGTCTCAGACTCGAGAACCGAAGCACTTTCCTGACAGGAATTGATATCATGCTGAATACAGTTGATTTGATTGGCAAGATTGGTTGTATCACTAGCAACCGAAGTAACACTGATCGTATTCTCTTCGATGGCTTTGCTGATATCATGAAAGGCATTATTCATATGATCAAAAGTCTCTTTTATAGCCTGAATCTGTTGTGTATACTGATTCATGGTCGTCTGTACATATTCTGCATCATTATTATACTGAGAACAGCTGTCAAGCTGGCTATTATAATCAGCCAAGACATCTCCATTCACAAGATCTATAATGTCCTTTACGCATGCGATAAGATTATTTACAGCGGTACTTATAGTCTGATTGGTATCTTGTATCTTAGTTGCAGCTAAACGGCTGCTATCGGCCAAATCACGGATTTCATTTGCTACTACGGCAAATCCCAAACCAGCTTCGCCGGCACGAGCTGCTTCAATGGAAGCATTTAAAGCGAGTAAATTAGTTTGCTCGGTAATATGTAGGATATCGTTAGACAAATCACTGATCTGATTGATATTGTCGCACTCATGGATGGCTTTTTGAATTAATAACGTAGTATCAGAAATCGTTGAGGTAATCGAAGCTTTTTTATCGCTTGCTGACTTTATGGCTTCTTGTGATCGCTGAGCCATCGAAGTTGCATAGTGAGAGATATCTTCTGCCTGGGAAGTCATATCATCCAGGGAATCATTCACTTCTTTACTGCTACGAATTAAATTGATCATGGAAGCTGAAATCTCTTCCATATTAGCGGCCAATTCCTGTGAGGTTGAGGAAATGTTGGTGGAACTGTCATTAACCTCAGTAATGCTTTTGATGACTTGTTCTGTATTATCATACAATGTTACAGTTTCTTTTGATATGGTATGTATAATATGTTCCAACGTGGAGGTAAAGAGATTAATTCCCTTTATTAAACGTCCGATTTCATCCTGACTCTTTGTTGGAATTGTTTTGCTTAAATCCGCTCTTTGTTGTTCAATGCTGTTTTGCATATCATCTAAATGTTTGCTAGCCATCTTAGCAGGTTTAATAATGGAACGTTCAAGAATGATAAGAACAATAATTGTTAGAATGATTAAGATAATAATTCCATTATAATTGTTAAAAATAGTTTGATTAAAGGTTTTCTCTATTTCCTCAGTATTGGTATTTGGTTTGAGCTCTTTTGAACACAGATTATACAGTTTTGTTATGTAGAACTTGTTTGACAGATTTGCAAAAATAGTAAATGTTGTCAAGATAAGAATACTAAATAACATTTTCGCTTTCAGACTCTTTTTCATTATGTTCTCCTTTATGTGTAGATTCACTAACTCTTGTTAGTAGTGCGATTGTAGATTGTAAGATTAAATTAATAGTTTGGTAATCAAAACGATTCTCATTGTAAATCAAGCCTAAACACATCTGATTGGATACCGTTATAACTCCGACTGTAATATCGACGGAACTGGATGTCGGAGGTAGGTAGACAAAATCTTTTACAAGTGTTAGCTTTGAATTGGCATCCAGAGTAAAACGTCCAAGATTAGAGATATCGAGACCTTCGTCTTTTTGACCCGCTTTCAGTACTTTTCTAACTTTGCAAACGTTTTTACTTTGAAAGTCAGAATAAGAACTAAAATAGAGACCATCAAATATGCTTGTATTAATTACTCCGAATGTTTGTGAAAGTGAAAAGAAATCTCGTTTGGAATTCAATTGTTTTTGTACCTTTTCATGTATAAGTTTTACATTGGACCAAAAGTCTTTGGTATCATTATAACTTAGCATCGGTGAAATACATGAAGCATAATTACCAATACCTTTGACAGGATTGCTAAATAGCTTTTGTCTCATATTCGTTGCCACAATGACTTTTTGATCCGGCTTCGTTGAAATTGAAGACTGGGTTACTTGATAAAGCAGAGCAGTTATTAAGATAGAATTTATGGTGACATTGTGCTCATGTGCTTTCTCATATAATTGGCGTAACACGGTCGGATCAATCACTCCAATCGAAAAATCATTGCTATTGTTCTCTTGAAACTTTTGAAACATCGTTTGAAAATCAGAATCCGTAAAGATCGTTTTTTCAGAATTCCATAAGTGATTTAAGTGATGGATAACTGCGCGGGTTATGAAGTTGAGCCTACTGTCTTTAGGAAGATCACTGCATTTGAGAGGTTGTAATTCTTTTTGAGGCAACTTGCTATTATGAAAATAAATCTGTAAAAAATCTTCATAAGTATATAATAAAGATAAGCCATCTCCTAGTAAATGATGCATGATCATGATTAAATCAAATTCATTGGATCTATCCACGATACAAACACGGATCGTGAGATCCTGCTCCATTAGGAAAGGAATCTTTAATTCCTCTTTTACAACAAACTTCCAGTCATTTTCTCTTGTACCAACATAATACTTAATTGGAATGGATCTGTCCTGATTAGTTTCATAGTAGATATTATGATTTTGATCTTCTTTAACGGTACAGGTTAACCGTGGATGTACACGAAGTAGTTCCTTTAGCGCTCTTTGGCATTTTGTATTGTGGTAAGATTGAAGAATAGTACCTTTTAGTACTAGATGTTCTGATGGACTTCTGTAAAATACACGCTCCATTTGTATTGGATAGATACTCATTAACTAATCCCCCCTTGTATCATTGTAAGTTAAATCATTACCAAATCGAATAAATATAAGGCAGACTACAATCGCTATTGTATTCTGCCTTTTTAATAATACTCCCTCAAGTAAAATTACTATTTTCTTACGCATTTTGGCTCTTTTGGCTGATATAATAAGAAAAGTGATGCAAAACCGCTACCTTTTTTTGCAGATTTCTCACTAGCCTTAGCTACCAGTGATAAAACATGGTTCTTCATATTCTTTCACCTCCTTTGAACGATTTCTAACAACATAAACATTGCTATAGTGACTAATGTAAGTGAAATTATTATAGCCATTTCAGGTAGTAGGATATAAGCAGGTATACTTATCAAAATCCATATTACGCTATAGATAATTGATTTTTTACGATTGACCTGTCTTACTTTTTGCGAAAGTGGCTTATTCTTATGTTCAATCGGTGCGAATCTTAAGACTGTTATGAAATAAATTATTTCCATTAAGATACAATATAGTGAGTAATCGGTTCCAATCAGATAGGACTCCAACATAATCACTATGAGATAAGTTGATAAAAATGAAAGAATACAGGTTGAAAAATGGTTCGCATGATATCCACCGCAATGTTGTCTTGTGATAATAAAAATGACGAGATACAGCATTGTCAGCAAACTTTTTTTCAATACAATCCCTAATGTAATGGTTGTTATAATACCAATTAAGCTTGAAATTAGTAATTGATAGCCATAAACATAGAGTTCCTTATCTTCTTCTTTAATCAACTGTTTTCTACATAAAAAATCAGTTATGTGTATACTTAAAAAGTCTATCATGTGATTCACTCCTTAGGTAAAACATAACTGATTTTTCTCTTATTTTCAATAGAAGTGTCATAAACTGCAGAAATACGTCATAAACTGCAAATTTGAGACTTCCCTTTAGTATTATTATTCGTATTTAACCAAAGATCGGCCACAAAAGAATTATCCTTTTCATAAAAGTCGTGCATACCATCATACTTTTTTACTATATCAGTAATCGTCTGAATACCAAATCCATGATTAATCTTATCTCTTTTGCTTGTTTTCAGCTGCGGATTTTTGGATAGTACAGAGTGTTCAATGGTATTTTTTATTTGAATGTGAAGATATGACTTTTCATTTGAAATGTTGACTGTTATAACGGAATCTGTTTTTATATGATCACATGCCTCGATTGCATTATCTAATAAGTTCGCAAGCAGGATACTTAAATCAATTTCATCAATATGATCACATGTAGTGGTAATGTTACAAGTTAAATCAATCGTCTTTTCTTTGCAGATATTAGCTTTTGCGCTAAGAATTGCATTTAAAGCATTATTCTCTGAGTAGCGGATATAACTGCTTTGATTTAGCTTATCCTGGGAAAGGTTTTGCAGGTATTGTAATGCCTCATCGTATTTATGTTCTGTAAGAAGTGTCTGACAGCAAAGAATATAGTTTTTAAAGTCATGACGTAACTTCATCATTTCCATGTATTTTTGATTCAGGGCAATCACATCTTTTTTTTGATTCTCAGATTGTAGTTCTAATATGGAATATTTCACTTTCTCAGCGTTATCTTTACTTAATTTACGTATAAAATAAAATGAGTAGAGATTGATCATAACAAGTCCAATGATTATGATAACAATATAGATGTTCGTATGGTTACCATTATCTATGTTTATTGTAAAGACGGAACAGCCGACACAAAGAGAACTTATGTAGATGAGCATAACCCCTGTCCACTCTTTTTGGGATAAGTGAAATACATTTTTATGTTGAATTGATATGATGTAATAGCTGGCAAAAAGATAGAGGATACGTGAAAACAGAATAAGAATAAATGAAGTACCAGAAACAGTGCCAGTTATGTTTAGGATATCAATATGGTATATGCGACTAAAAAACATGATTAAAAACATATTGATGAGAAGGGTCAAGATTGTACTTAATAAAGGAATTAGAATTTTCATATAAAGAGATCCGGATAAGAAGATCAGTTCAAAAAGAAAACAGATTGCAATTTGTATTAAAGCTATGAGATTGCTATTATGTATGACATTAATATTTAAGAAATATAGATCAAAATACAGTAAACAGGCAAGAAAAAGGGTATAAAACAGACCTTGCTTCTTCGTTTTAGTTCCAAAAGAAGCAACAACAAAGTTAGCAATTACTAAGCTTTCTGAAATAGATGTAATTTGATTAAAAATTGGTAAAATCATGTAGGTACCTCAGGTTATGTAAGTTTATTAACTAAGTTCTCGAATATAATGCATGTATTGTTCTTTAATATGTGTATTTTTACCTCGGCTAATTGGCAATTCCGTATGATTTGTCAATATCACTGAGGTTGGGTTAATAGAGTATATGAAACGATAGGATACCAAGTAACTTTTATGAATACGAATAAATCCATACGGTTTCAGTTCGTTTTGAAAAAAGTTCAATGTTTTTCTAATCTCAAATTCATCATGGGTACAGTGAACTGTTACTTTATGGATATAAACATCAAGGTACATAATGTCTTTAATTGGGATGATCCTATCTGTACTTACTGTATTGAAAGTATATAAGGGCTCGCTTTTACACGATATTTTTAGAAAAGCAGTTAATGCCTCTTCTAATTCAGAGTCTAGGTAATTTTTCCGAATAAAGCGCAGTGGTTGATAATGAAGTGACTGAAAGACGTAGGACTCATGGTTGGATATAAATATGATAGAGGCTTCATTATTCTGAATTCGCAGCATTTTGGAAATCTCAATACCGTTTTTTCCAGGCATATCGATATCAAGCATAATGAGATCATAATTCATTGTGTTTAAGGAAGTTAAAAAGGAATCTCCATTCGCAAAGGAAAAGATATCTATATCATTTAAAGTATGCCCAAAGAATACTTTTGTTTTTTTCTCAATCATGGCCAATAAAATAGGATCATCATCACATATAGCAATTGTATAAATAGTAATCACTCCTTCGAAAGAGTTTATTTATGGTCGATTTGGGATTTTATCTAGACACAGTATTTAGTAAATATGCACTAGTGTTATTTTACTACACTGAAGCAAAAAAGTCTATAGATGTCAATAGGTTTTATTGAGTCACGATTATGTCTAAATCGCATATAAATATCATATAATATGGAAACACCGGGGTTTCCTTGGGAGGGATCTCATGTTTTTTGGCAAACAAAAATCTCCAAAGTCTGAGCATGAAAAATACAAAGGCGTGGCGAATAAAGAACTATATGTGAAAAGCAAGCAAGAAGAGAAAGAACGAAAAGCAGAGCGTTTAAGCTATCTTGAGATAATCTCTCAAAATTTGATGCTTCCACCTGATATTATTGCAGGAGCCCCGATTGTAACAATAAATGGACGCAATACAATTTGTATAGAGAATCATAAGCGTATTTTAGAATATACAAGTGAAAAGATTCGTGTTTCTACTAAGATTAATTGCTTATGTGTCGAAGGAAAAAATCTGCGGGTAGCTTATTATACCAAGGAAGAGCTAAAAGTTGTTGGGATGATCCATAAGGTATATTACGAATAATAATAGATATATTCCTTTTCGTTTTGCATAAAATGTAAAGATTAAATAGAAAAAGGGGCATGTTATGTTAAAACGATTCGTACGCTGGCTGTTTGGCTATTTATATATTACCTTAAAAGGTGATTATCCGGAACATTTTATGAATTTATGTGAAAACCGAAATATCTTATTATGGGGGATTCGGTATGAAGAGAAGCAATGCTTTGGCTTTATTAAGTTAAGAGATTACCGGACAGTAAAAGATATTGCACGAAAATCAAAGACGGTACCATACATAAAGAAACGGTATGGGTTCCCATTTTTTTTAAAGAGAGTATGGAAAAGGAAAGTATACTTTATTGGCATACTTCTCTTTTGTATGCTCTTATTTACAATGTCGCGATATATCTGGGATATCAGTATTGAGGGAGGACATAAGCATACTCCTGAACAACTTTTAAGTTACTTAAAGTCTACTGGTGTTTATAGTGGGTGTACAATTCAAGAAATCAGCTGTCCTAAAATTGAGGAGGATCTTCGGAGGGATTATCCGGACATTGGATGGGTATCAGCTCAGATTAAGGGAACTAGACTGATTGTCAGTATTGTAGAAACCGAAGTTCCTGTGTTGATTGATTCCAAGAAAGAGACAAATTTATCGGCAGCACATATCGTAGCAAATCAAGATGGAATAATAGCGAGTATGATTGTTCGAAGCGGGGTTCCAAAAGTGAAGATCGGTTCGGTTGTAAAAAAGGGAGACATTCTAGTTTCAGGCGTGATTCCCGTTATCGGAGATGAAGGTGTACCGACAATGTACAAAAGCGTAGTTGCAGATGCTGATATTATGGTTAAAACGTATGTCGACTATGATCATAGTTTTTCTATGACCTATCAATCAAAAAAATATACTAAGGAAAAAAAGACTGGATATCAGCTGGATCTGTGGGATAGGAAAATTTTTAATGTAGGTTCTAGTAATTCTTATGAACACTATGATATAATAAAAGATGTCAATACATTAAAACTGGTTCGGAATTTCTACCTTCCGATTAAGATTACAAAGATAAATGCGTATGAATATAAAACAATAGATGTTACATACACAGAATCCGAGGCACTTTCAAAAGCTGGTAGTATTCTTCTTCGTTATTTAGAAATACTAAAGAAGAATGGAGCTAGCATTATTGAAAATCAAGTACAGACTAAGATAATGGATGGTGTTTGTAATACCTCAGGTAAGATTATTATGATCGCGGATACTTGGGGATACAAAGAAATTAATGATGATGAGTGGAGGATACCAGAAACAGATGAGCATAATGGAGTCGATAATTAATATTCCGATGGAACATACTCAGAATATTTTCGGTCAGTGCGATGCATATGCAAAAATAATTGAAAGAACATTAAATGTTACAATTATACTTCGCGAAAATGAACTTAAAGTAATTGGAGAAAACGATGCAGTTGATAAAGCGAAGAGCGTGTTTCTTAAATTGTTGGAATTAAGCAAAAGGGGTAGTACGATTACCGAGCAGAATGTGAACTATGCGCTATCCCTTGGCTTTGATGATAAGGAAAATGTCTTGGTGGAGATTGATAAAGATCTGATTTGTCATACGATCAATGGAAAGGCAATTAAACCAAAGACGTTAGGACAGAAAAAGTATGTCGATCAAATTCGTAAGAAGATGATCGTATTCGGCATTGGACCGGCTGGAACTGGTAAAACCTATTTGGCCATGGCAATGGGAATTACGGCGTTTAAGAATGATGAAGTGTCGAGGATTATCTTAACTCGTCCGGCAATTGAAGCAGGTGAGAAATTAGGTTTCTTACCAGGAGATCTGCAAAGCAAGGTAGATCCATATTTACGTCCTTTATATGATGCGCTTTATCAGATTATGGGACCAGAATCTTACCAACGTAATTTTGAAAAAGGTCTCATTGAAGTAGCACCACTTGCTTATATGCGTGGACGTACCTTAGATAATGCATTTATTATCTTAGATGAAGCACAAAATACTACACCGGCTCAGATGAAGATGTTCTTAACACGTATTGGATTTGGGTCAAAAGTTATCATAACTGGTGACTTGTCGCAAAAGGATTTACCGGCAGGTCAAGTATCTGGTCTTGATATTGCAGTAAAGGTATTAGAAAAGATGGATGATATCGGATTTTCCTATCTTACTAGTCAGGATGTAGTACGTCATCCGTTAGTTCAAAAAATCGTGAAAGCTTACGATGAATATGAAAAACGTTCGTTAAAAGGACATAAGGAGGATGAAAAGTCACGTCTTAAGGGAAAAAAGAAAACTGTCCATAAGGCTTAGGACTCGACAAAAAGATGAAAGAAAATAAAAAACGATTAATTCTGATTATAGCATCATTATGGGTTGCAACCGTATTGGGAATAACGGTCTGTGCAACAATCAATCGGGCGACGACAAAAGTAATTTTTAAATTCGGTTTGCTAGCAATCATTTTTAATGCAATCTTTACGTATTATCTTGAGATTTTTCAAACAAAGATCTTAAATGAAAAGTTTGCATGGTGGTTAGTAGGAGCAGGATACTTTTGTTCGATTGTTTTACTTTGCAATCCGTATGAAATTGGAAAGTATTCTTTTTGGTTGTTTGGCCTCGTGTTAATTGCAATTTATGTAGATACCAATCTAAGCTTGATTATGACCTATAGCATTTTATTTATGTCCTTAGGTTTATCATTATTGCAGTTTGATGAGATTATCATCCCATTAGTTCTAGGAACTTTTTTATGTCTAATGGGTAAATTCTTGACTAGTCTTCGTAATTTGTTTTATCTGACCACGTTGATCTTATCGATGAATGTAAGCTTATTACTGATCATGAATGGATTTAATCTAAATCGAGTTGAGAATAAACAGAACATGCTGATGTTAAGTTCTAATTTGCTGATGTTGCTTGTTTTATTTTTCATTACGCGAATCTTCAAAGTATCCAAAGTGGAAGAAATGAACATTTTAGTTGAGGAGAAAGTAGAGGGAGAGGCAGTCTCTAATTTTGAGGCTGTCAACGATGATCAGGAAAGCGGAAATGATGAACTAAAAGGAAATGAAGAACTTAAGGCAAGCGTTGAACGGAATGCTAAGGAAGAGTTGGATCAAAAATTGATTGCAGCAGTTGCAGAGGATGCCCCTTTGTTACAGTTATTAGCACAGGAATCGTACAAGTTATATCAGCATTCTAAGCTTGTAGGTACAATAGCAAAGAATGCAGCAAAAGCAATCGGCGTGGATGAAAATCTAACTTGTGCGGGTGGATGGTATCATGAAATTGGTCGTCTACGTGGTAAGGATTATATTGTAAATGGAGTTGCCTTAGTGGAGGAATATCATTTACCGAAAGAAATCGAGCCACTGATTCGTCAACACAATTATAATGTAGAAGTACCTAAGAGCATGGAAGCAGTGATAGTCATGCTGACAGATAATATCGTATCAACGATAACCTATCTCAAGAACAATCCTGAGACAAAGATTGCAAAAGATAAGATTGTTGAGAATACATTTTCTGTATTAATGAATAAAGGTACTTTTAATGAGGCAAGAATTGATATAGGAAGATTTATAGAACTCAAAGAGTTTTATCGTTCGATGATCAATGAATTAATGTAAAGAAAGAGGAAATATTATGACATTTAATATAGAGCATGAAGTAGAAAGAGACTTGGGATTTGATCAGGATGCATTGATTAAGAAGGTAATTGAGGCATCGCTCGATTACGAGGAATGCCCATACGAAGTTGAAATCAATGTAATCTTAACTGATAATGAGGCAATTCGAGAGATAAATAATGAGCAGAGACAGATTGACAAACCTACGGATGTTCTTTCTTTCCCGATGGCTTATTATGAAACACCTTCTGATTTTGACCGTCTCGAAGACGAACAGGAAGATTGTTTTAATCCGGAAACGGGTGAACTTATGCTCGGAGATATCATTATTTCATTAGATAAAGTTGAGAGTCAGGCCAAAGAGTTTGGGCATTCGACGATGAGGGAACTAGGTTTCTTAATTGCACATAGTATGTTGCATCTTTGCGGATATGATCACATGGAAGAGGAAGAACGTATGGTGATGGAACAAAAGCAGAGAGAAATCATGGACATTGTGGAACTTAAACGCTAAGCGTAAAAAGGGAGTATAATGTATGGGGAAAAAACAAAAAGCAGGTTTTATTCTTGGATTAATTGTATTATTGATGAGTGTATTGGGATGTAAAAAGAAACAAACATCAGAAATTAATGGTGAGCCATCGAATGATTTGGTGCAATTCGAAAAGACAGAGAGTACCATAACAGTAACACCGACAAAAGAACCTACACCAACCGAAGCTCCGTCTCATGATGGCATGGCACGCAGTCTGTTAACGGGTGAGTGGGTTGATGAGGCTGTGGCCAAACAGAGACCATTTGCAGTTATGTTGAATAACATTACATTTGCAAATCCACAGAGTGGAATAGGAGATGCGGATATTCTGTATGAAGCAATTGTCGAAGGTGGAATTACTCGTTTGATGGGCATCTATGGGAATATTGATCCTTCCTCCAATACAGCCAAGCGTTTGGGTTCGGTTAGAAGTGCGAGACACTACTATGTTAGTTTTGCGGACGAATACGATGCGATTTTTGTGCATTTTGGACAGACTTCCTATGCAATCAAGAAGATGAAGAAGCTTGGAATTGATACGATCAATGGCATGCAAGGTGTTGGTGGAAATTCTTTCTATCGAGATAATAAAATCAAGAAACCTCATAATGCATTTACAAGTTTAAAAGGATTGCAAGATGCAGTGGAAAAGGGAAAGTATCGTACTACATATAAGGAGAATTACGAAGGTCATTTCGCCTTTTATGAGACGGATACCGACCTTAAGGGTGATTCTGCACAAAAAATTAAATTTAAGTATTCCAAAGTGATAACTCCGGTGTTACAATATGATGGGTCAACAAAGGAATACTTGCGCTTTCAATATGATGGACCTCATATCGATTATAATACAAAGGAACAGTTACATTTTAAAAATATTATCGTTCAATTTGTGAAAGAATGGAATATTGATAAGAATGGATATCAGACGATGGATATCGAAGATGCATCTGGGGATGGTTACTATATTACCAATGGCGTATTAACGAAGATTACTTGGAAAAAGAATGAGAGTACCAAGACCATGCGTTATTATGATGCAGATGGTAAAGAACTGACCATAAATCCAGGAAAAACATTTATTTCAATATTTCCAAATAACCGTGTAAATGATGTAATCGTAGAATAGTTGAAATCTGCAATTTGTTGTATCATAAGAAACTAGGTTTGGATGTTTCTTATGATGATCCGCAATATACAAAACATAAGAGGTTAGCTAACTAGCCTTGGGAGGACATGAATGAGTAACAAGAATAATAAATATCTCGTACAGGGATCGATACTAGGAGTTGCTTCGATTATCTCGCGATTTATCGGTATGCTTTATCGAATTCCACTGACGCGTATTATTGGAAATGAAGGAATGGGGACGTACAGTGCGGCTTTTGAGTGGTACAGCTTAGCATTACTGTTATCTTCTTACAGTATTCCTTTGGCGGTATCCAAACTGGTAGCAGCGCGTGAGATCAATAAAGAATATAAAAATTCTTATAATATTTTTAAAACAGCAATGATCATTTCTGCTTCTGTCGGTGCATTGATGTGTGCCGTAGTATTCTTTGGTGCGGGAGTTTGGGCTAAGATTGCACGTTACCCAAGTATTGAGATGCCATTAAAGATTTTAGCACCAACGATCTTCGTTATGTCGATCATGGGGGTTCTTCGTGGATTGTTCCAAGGAAAGAGAACGATGATACCGACGGCAATCTCTCAGTTGTTAGAGCAAATCATCAATGCAGGTGTATCGGTTGGTGCAGCTTATCTGTTAATGAAAGAACATAATGCTTCCGCAGAAATAACAACATATGGTGCGGCAGGAAGTACCCTTGGTACATTAATGGGTGCCATCTTTGGTTTGATGTTCTTAATCTTTATCTTTTTATTGAATCGACCAATCTTAAAGAAACGTGTTCATAAAGATAAAAGTGAAAATGTCGAAAGGTTTGGGGATGCTGCAAAAGCAATCTTACTTACGGCTTTGCCAGTTATTATCAGTCAGACAGCATTCCAGATTACAGGTGTTATCGATACGAACATCTGGGGAATTTATGCTGATAAATTCAATATCACAGATGAATTAAAGAAATCGATGTTAGGTATCTATTCGGGACAGTATCGTTTATTAACCAATGTTCCAGTTGCTTTAGCTACTGCACTTGGAACAGCAATTGTACCTACACTTTCGGCTCTTTATGCACGTAACAATGTGGAAGAGATTAAAAAAAAGATTACACATTCTATAAAGTTTAATATGTTGATTGCATTTCCATCAACGGTTGGTTTAGGGGTTCTTGCAAAACCAATCATCGTGATGCTCTTCGGCAATCAAGGAGATGTGAATTTAAGTGCTAATGCAATGCGTCTTGGTTGTGTTGCAGTTGTATGCTTTGCATTATCTACTATGTCCAATGGTATTCTTCAGGGCATCGACAAGATGAAGATTCCAGTAAGACATGCATTTATCTCAATTGCTATTCATATTCCATTGTTAGCAGTTTTACTATTTGTATTCCATACTGGGCTTTATGGGCTTGTAATCTCTAATGTCATCTTTGCGCTTGTTATCTGTATTCTGAACTGGATTCGTATTGCAAAATCATTGGATTATCAACAGGAAGTAAAGAAAACATTTGTATATCCATTGATTGCATCTTTGATTATGGGTGCAGCAACAATCCTAGTTTATACGTTGGTACATGCAATCATTCCTTCGAATACGCTTAGCGTGATCATAGCGATGGGTGTAGCAGTTGTTGTCTATGGAGTAACTATTTTATTAATGAAAACCATGGATGAAGATGAATTACTAGAGATGCCAAAAGGTGCGATGATTTTAAGAATTGCTAAGAAATTTCATCTAATGTAATTAGAAAATGAGCATTATGCTGAATGATATTGATTCGGTATAATGCTTTTATATTTCCCTTATTGTGTATAAAGATACAAAAATTGGTTACACTTTTGGCAAAGGAGTGTGACTTAGTATGAAGCGTTGGATTGGATATGCAGTATGTATTTTAGGATTATGTGCATTCTTTACAACTTGCTATTATATAAGTTTTCGGAATGCATTAAATAAATTCAATGAAGGCGCGATTGAAAGGGATTCTAAGATTTTGGAATCTTTTGAGGAATATCAAAAGCAGGCGACATTGTTAAAGCAGGGAAACGTAGATAATACAACAAATGAGATTCGTGTAGATGCAGTAAAGGAAGAAGTGATTGAACCAACTACAAAATACTTTTTGGAGATTTACAATGTAAAGACAAATCAGCTGACACGGGAAGAGTTTAATCCGACCAGTGAGCTAATTGGAATGAATCGTAGTGAAGTGATTCAGTATCTTGCCAACTATATGTTAAATATGCCTTTACATGAGAAAAATCAAGGGTTATACGCCTATGATCTGTTGCAGTTTTCCAAACGAGAAGTGGTAATTCGAAAAAGTTATAATGAAGATATCGTAACATTCCGTTATTATCTCGCGGTAAAGGATGGTAAGGTAATCATTTACTATAGTGATTTGACCACGATTTATGAATATACAACTATTAATGTAGCCGATCTTCCTGAGGCCGATCGTGAAGATTTGATGCATGGAGTTTATGTAAAGACAGATGATGAACTGTTTGCTTTGCTTGAGAGTTATTCGAGTTAAATGAATCGAAAAGAAAAAGAGGCTGTGAAAAAACAGCAAAAAAGTAACAAAGTGAGAGTCGGGAAATCATACTCGAATTTGGCTTAGGATGTATGAAAAGGGGAGGCAGCCAAATTTGAATATGACTTCCCGACTTTCACTCTCATCGCTTTTGTAGTTTTTTCACAGCTCCTTTTTTTGAATACATACTTGTAAATTATGTTATTTGCTTGATTTCTAAATGGAATAAAGTATAATGATATCAATGATGAATTGTGTGAGGGAAGATGGATGAAGAAATATCAGGTAGTAATAATCGGCGGCGGTGCCTCAGGTATGGTAGCTGCAATTGAAGCGGCAAAGCGAGGATATCGGACTGCAATCTTAGAACATAAAGACCGTCTAGGTAAAAAAATATTAGCTACTGGTAATGGTAAATGTAATTATACGAATTTATATCAAACGAAGGATTGCTATCGTGGCAGTCATCCTGAGTTTGGATATCATATTATAAAAAAGTTTGATGAGAAACAGACAATCAAGTATTTTGAAGCTATGGGCATTCTGCCAAAGGTTCGTAATGGGTATGTCTACCCGAATTCCGAGCAGGCTGCCTCAGTAGCAGATGTACTCGCAATGGAGTGCCGTCGATATGGAATCGATATTCACTTAAATGAACATGTGGCTGACGTGAAAAAGAAAAATGATAAGTTTTTGATTAATTCTGGCTATTATGAGGCAGAAAATGTGATATTGGCAGCAGGTGGATGTGCTGCACCAAAACAGGGCTCTGATGGTAGTGGATTTGTAATCGCAAAAGCACTTGGACATACGATTAAGAATCCATTTCCAGCACTAGTTCAACTTAAGGCAAAAGAAAAGTATGGAAAAACGATTTCTGGTGTTCGATGTGAGGCAAAGGGAACGTTAATGTTACATGGAAGAGAAGTCGTGAGTGAAACTGGAGAGTTCCTTCTCACGGATTACGGAATCTCAGGAATCCCAGTATTCCAGATGAGTCGTTTTGCAAATGAACTTGTCGAGGAGGGACTAACCCCTTGCTTATATCTTGATCTTTTTCCTACAATTACCGAAGTTGAACTGATAGTAATGTTAAAACATCGCTTCTCTAATAGTTTTTATAAAACAATCGAAGAAACCATGGTTGGTATGCTAAATCATAAGCTGAGTTATCTGTTATTAAAAGAAGCCAAGATTGCATTTGATGGAATGAGCAAAAATATGAGAGAAAAAGACTTTTATAATCTAGCAAGATTGATGAAACAGATGCCGTTTACAATCATCGGTTCCAACGGATTTGATCAGGCGCAGGTAAGTGCAGGCGGAGTAAATACCGATGAGATTGACCCGGAAACATTAGAATCTAAGTTGGTAAAAGGTCTTTATCTGACCGGCGAGGTTGTGGATGTAGATGGAACCTGTGGCGGATATAATCTGCAATGGGCTTGGAGTTCAGGCGTGATTGCCGGAAGAAGTGTAGTTTGTAACACAAAATAGAAAACAATATACTATGGTAAATGATACTATCGGAAAATAGGGAAGTTCAATTCCCTATTTTTTTGTTTTTTGATATACTAAGACAGTTGCATTGAGAAATAAAGTATGCTTTCATTGGGATCTCAAATGGATTTGATCGATGCAATGCCTAAAATTAGTTGAAATTTAAAACATAAATAGAAAATGATGCTGTTACGATGATTCGTAAGAGCATTTACAAGGATGGTAGAATGAAGTTTAATGAAATGAATTTAAGCAAACCAATATTACGCGCAGTACGAGAGATGGGATATGAGGACCCTTCTCCAATTCAGGAGAAAACAATTCCATTGGTCTTAGAAGGACGTGATATCTTAGGATGTGCACAAACAGGAAGTGGTAAGACCGCTGCATTTGCACTTCCAATCATACAGAATCTTACGAAAGAGAAAGGTTCTAAGATTCGAGCATTGATCATGACACCAACGAGAGAGCTTGCGGTACAGATTTTTGAAAATATCGTTAGCTACAGTAAACATCTAGATTTACGCTCTGTTGTAATCTTTGGTGGTGTCTCTCAGCTACCTCAAGTAGAAAAGTTGAATCGAGGAGTGGACATCTTAATAGCAACCCCAGGACGTTCGCTTGATTTAGTTCAGCAAAAAATCATTGATTTAAGTCAAATCGAAACTTTTGTTTTAGATGAGGCGGATTGTATGCTTGATATGGGATTTATTAATGACGTCAAGAAAGTGATTCAATACATTCCGACAAAACGTCAGACCTTGTTATTCAGTGCAACTATGCCAAAAGAAATCGAGAAGTTAGCTTCCTCAATCTTAGTAAATCCAGAAACGGTAAAGCAGGATATTGTGACAAAAACCGTAGATACAATTCAACAGTTTGTTTATTTTGTCGATAAGCCAAATAAAATGCAACTTTTGGTTCACATCATGAAAACAGAAAATGTGAAGAATGCAATTGTATTTACAAGAACCAAACATGGCGCGGATAAGGTGACAAAGCTTCTCGTGAAGTTTGGAATTCCAGCCCTTGCAATTCATGGAAACAAAGGTCAGAACGCAAGACAGGATGCGTTAAAGAAGTTTAAACGTGGTGAGGTCAAAGTGTTAGTGGCAACCGATATCGCAGCACGTGGTATTGATATTTCTAACTTATCTCATGTATTTAACTATGACCTACCAGATGTTGCGGAAACGTATATCCACCGAATCGGACGTACGGGACGTGCAGGATGTGACGGTATTGCGATCAGTTTCTGTAATTATGATGATATGGAAAACTTAAGCAATATTGAGATGCATACACAGAAGAATCTGGTTCGTCTTCATTCCGAATGGCCAATGCAAATCATGGAAAAGACCGTAAAGCAACCACGCAAAGGGGATTCTAGTCAGGCTGTAAATAGAGCTGTTATACCTTGTCAGAAAAATGCACAGAGTCAGAATGATACAGACCCAAAAGAAGAACTTGCAACTGCCGAAATTGCAAAAAAAGAGAAAATAGATCTTTCTAAAATCAAGGATATTTCTTTATCAGGACATGCAGTGGATAAGAAGAGTGCAGGAAGATTCAATAAGAGTAGATTTGGTCAGGGAAAAGCAGCCAGCCAGGGTAAGGCTAGCAATGGAAAATCTGGCAAGTCAGGGGCAAAGAAGTATGTGTCTTCTACTGTCAAGAAGAAAACAGTTGTGAAATCGAAATCCAGCGAATTTAATATCTAAATCTAGAAATAGATGCAAAATGCAGCATGAGAATGTAATTTTACTTATGCTGCAATTGAATAAAAAAGTACTTGACCTTTACGTTAGGGTAAGGTTTAACCTAAAGCATAAGGAGGTAGAAATTATGAAATATACAGCTGGAGAATTAGCAAAGAAACTTGATGTATCAGCGAGAACCGTACGGTTTTATGATGAGAAGGGAATTCTTCTTCCATGTGAGTATTCTGAAAGTGGATATCGTTTGTATGACGATCAGAGCGCGGAACAGTTACAAAAGATTCTTCTATTACGCTTCTTAGATTTTTCCATTGATCAGATTCGAACGATCATGCAGGAAACGAAACCTGGAGAAAAATTCGATGTGCAACAATCCTTACGCGAGCAAGAGAGAATCTTAAAGGAAAAGCAAGAACACATGGAACGAATCTTACAGGCAGTAAAACGAGCGCAGATGGCAGATGAGGAGCATTTATGGGAGAATCTGATGGAAATCATACATATCACGAAAGAGCGTGAAAACGTGATTGACCAATATCGAAAAGACGATAACCTAAATCAACGTATCTCCATACATGAATATAGTACGGCAAAAGAAGGGTTTTATTCCTGGTTATTACGACAGCAAGACTTTCACGAGGGGATGAAGATTCTTGAAATCGGATGTGGCAACGCAGCCTTTTACAAAAGTGTCGCTTCAATGCTTCCAAATAATCTGGAAGTTCATCTAACTGATTATTCAGTTGGCATGTTGGAAAGTGCTGAAAAAGTCGTACATCAGATTGAGAAAGAGTATCCAGAAAAAGGACTAAAATTTATCTTAGAAAAACGAGATGCTACCGAATTCTCATATCCTTTTTACGGATTTGACAGAATTATAGCAAATAATGTGCTTTTCTATGTAAATAAGGAAAGTCGAAAAAAACTGTATCAAACAATTCAACGGTTACTATCACCAAAAGGTAGATTTTCCTGTACCTTAATCGGAAACCATCATTTACAAGAACTGCATCAACTCGTACGTAAGCACTATCCAAAAATTCATATTCCTTCTGATTCATTTGACTTATGGTTTGAGAATGCTCCAAAGGAATTAGAAGAGTTTTTCTCACAAGTATCTTCCATGGAGCAGAAAAATGATCTTTTAGTTCCTGATGAAGAGATAGTATTTCATTACGTATGTTCCTATTCTGAAGAAGCCAAAGAAATCCTTAAGAAAGATAAGGAGCATTTTCTTCAATTAGTGCGTGAGCAAATGAATGCTGATGGGTATCTCTTTATTCATAAGTCCACTGGGATTGTAGTTTGCAGTAAATAATAATAGTAGTGATGCATAGATTTGTACCCAGGTGAGCGATATTTTGTGCTGTAGGAACAAGAAAGTGAGAAAAAAGTTACAAAGCCAAAAGAATTGTACCTTGGAAGATGAAATTTTGTGCCGCAGGCACAAAAAATCGAAGGAAAAGTTCCAAAACATAAGGCTCCATAAAAGGACACAATAAAACAAGCAATAAAACAAGGATAATACATAGATGTAGGTCTCGTCAATAATTACAACGGCTTTTTGAAAAAGCTAGGAATAGAAATAGACAGTACATAGAAAACGTAGTAAAATTATAGGAGCGATTTCAATACCATTGACGATTGATAGCTAGCTTTGAATGAAATCGATACGGAAGGTGTTATGAGATTAGGAGCGATTATATTATGACAGAGATAACAAATCATAGAATTCACTTAGTGCCATTTGATCAAATTTCAGGTTTTGATGTGCGCCCGGGATTTTATGATATCAATGGAGCAACAGCGATTCCTGGTGGAGTAAATTTCACCATACATTCGAATCAGGCTACATCCTGTAAATTACTATTATTTCACCGCACGGAAGAAGAGCCATATGCAGTCCTTCCATTTCCAGATCACTATCGAATTGGGAATGTGTATTCCATGATCGTATTCAAATTAGATATTGAAGAATTTGAATATGCTTATTCTTTGGACGGGCCTTATGAACCAGAGAAAGGTATCATCTTTAACAAAAATAAATATCTGTTAGATCCTTATGCAAAAGCAGTTACTGGGCAGAGCGTTTGGGGAAAAGTAAAACCTAAAGATAGTACATATAAAGCTCGGGTTGTCCGAGATGACTTTGACTGGGGGGATTTCCTGCAGCCAGAGATTCCGATGGAAGACACCATCATATATGAACTGCATGTACGTGGTTATACAATGCAGGATGGTTCTATTACAACAGTACCTGGTACATATGCAGCATTGGAACAAAAAATTCCTTATTTAAAACAGCTCGGAGTCAATGCGGTTGAGTTAATGCCAATCTTTGAATTTGATGAGATGAAAGATTACAGGGAACATAACGGCAGTAAACTTATTGATTACTGGGGATACAACACTGTTAGTTTCTTTGCACCAAATACAGGATATAGTGCCCAGGTGGAATACAATCGGGAAGGCAATGAGTTAAAGAAATTGATACGTTCTTTAAATAAAAATGGAATAGAAGTAATCCTTGATGTTGTATTTAATCATACGGCAGAAGGCAATGAACAAGGTCCATTTTTCTCATTTAAAGGGTTTGATAATAATATCTACTATATGCTGACGCCGGATGGTAAATACTATAATTACAGTGGTTGTGGTAATACTTTAAACTGTAATCATCCGATCGTGCAGCAGATGATCTTAGAGTGCTTAAGATATTGGGTTACGTCTTACCGAGTGAATGGATTCCGTTTTGATCTCGCTTCCATACTTGGTCGAAATGAAGATGGATCCCCAATGAATAAACCGCCATTAATACAGAGTTTAGCGTTTGACCCAATCCTTGGAAAGGCAAAACTGATCGCAGAGGCATGGGATGCTGGTGGATTATATCAGGTGGGCAGTTTTCCATCCTGGAGCCGATTTGCTGAATGGAACGGAAAATATCGAGATGATCTACGAAGTTTTTTAAAAGGAGATGACAATACTGCTGAAGCAGCAGTAGCTCGTATTTCAGGTTCACCAGACCTTTATGATACGAAGATTCGAGGCAATAATGCATCTGTTAACTTCCTCACTTGTCATGATGGATTTACATTATATGATTTGTATTCTTATAATGAGAAACATAATGAAGCAAATGGATGGTATAACACCGATGGCGAAAATAATAACCGCAGCTGGAATTGTGGATGGGAAGGGGAAACGGATGATCCTGAGATACAAAAACTGCGTAGACGGATGATCCGCAATGCCTTTACAGTCCTTATGGTAAGCCGCGGTACGCCGATGTTTCTGGCAGGAGATGAGTTTTGCAATACGCAGTTTGGCAATAACAATCCGTATTGCCAAGATAATGAGATTTCCTGGTTAGACTGGAGTGTGCTCGATAAGAATCATGAGATGTTTGAATTCTTTTCTTCGATGATTCGTTTCCGAAAGGAACATGCAGTCATTCGTAAGAATACGGAACCATGTTCCATGAATTATCCATCGATTAGCCATCATGGAACCTTACCTTGGAATGCGGATTACCAATGGAATTGTCATACGATCGGAGTGATGTTTGCTGGTAAGAATTTAGAAAATGGTCAGGATGATGTCGTATATTTGGCAGTAAATGCTTACTGGGAATGTCAGAAGGTTAGTCTTCCTATATTACCAGAAGGTAAGAAGTGGAAAGTAGTAGTGGATACCTATAATGAATCAGGTCATCCAGAGAATAGTGAAGTTTATGAGAATTGTATTATGATGCAACCACGTAGTGTGCAAGTAGTTATATTGCAGTAGTTGTAATGATTTTCGTCGAATTGGATATAATACACGGATATGATGAACATAAATAAAAAAGGAGAATGAATCATACATGAATTCGAGTTTTGTTTATTCTATTCCAACAAAAGTGTATTTTGGCGAAAACCAGTTACAGCATCTTGGTAAAGAGTTAAGAAATTATGGTACAAAAGTTTTATTAGTATACGGTGGCGGTTCCATTAAGAAAAATGGGCTATATGATAAAATTAGAAAAGAAATCGCTGACTCTGGACTGGAATTATTCGAGTATTCTGGAATTGAACCAAATCCGAGACATACCTCGGTGAATGAAGGGGCTGAAATCTGTAAGAGAGAAAATATTGATGTGTTGTTAGCGGTAGGTGGTGGTTCTGTTATCGATGCAACTAAGTTCATTGGAGCAGGGGCTTACTATAATGGAGATGTATGGGACTTGGTCACAAGAAAAGCTCCGATTACACATTGTTTACCAATCATTACGATTTTAACTCTTGCTGCAACAGGTTCTGAGATGAACGCAGGTGGAGTGATAACGAATCTGGATACTAAAGATAAGATCGGTATGGGGGCTGCTTGTATGCTTCCGAAAGTATCGTTCCTTGATCCAACGGTTACGTATAGCGTTGACCGCTATCAGACTTCTTGTGGATGTGCGGATATCTTCTCCCATGTAGTTGAAGTTTACTTCAGTATGGATAAAGACTTATCCATGTTGGACAGCTTTATGGAAGGTTTGATGAAAACTGTGATTCACTACGCACCGATTGCAATGGAACATCCAAACGATTATGAGGCACGAGCGAACCTGATGTGGGCTTCTTCCTGGGCAATTAATGGGTTTATCAATGGTGGCAAAACGCATGCATGGAGTTGCCATCCAATGGAACATGAATTGTCTGCTTACTATGATATGACACATGGATTAGGACTTGCAATTTTAATACCACGCTGGATGAAGTACACCTTAAATGAAAATACGGTTTCAAGATTTGAGCAGTATGGCCGTAATGTTTTCGATATTCATAATGATTCGGATCCAATGGTTATCGCGAATAAAGCAATTCATATGACATCTGAATTCTTCTTTAAGACTCTTGGATTAAAGAGTAATTTAAGTGAACTTGGCATCGATGAGTCGAAGTTTGAGATCATGGCAAAAAAAGCTGCTCAGAATGGAACGTTTCGTGCGTTTGTACCACTGGATGCGGAAGATATCGTAAATATTTATCAGTTATGTAAATAATAAGAAGGACGCACAAGCAAAAGATATAACGCGCTTGTGCGTTTTTATTCGAGAAGGAATATTTTTTATTTAGTTTCTAAAAGAGTATTTTAAATATGACACATATATGTCAGGTTATAGGGAGTAGGATACTAATAACAAGATCTATCAAGAATAGTGAGAAACAAAGGATAGAAATAATTGATCGAATAAAAAGTATATAGGAGGATCAGAGTATGAGTGATAAGTTTGATTTTAAGAAAGAGTATAAGGATCTTTATATGCCAAAAGCAACACCAGCAATCATTGAGGTACCTGAGATGGTATTTATTACAGTGGATGGAAAGGGAAATCCAAATACGAGTGAAGAATATAAGAATGCAATGGAAGTTCTGTATGGACTATCCTATTCAATTAAGATGAGTAAGATGAATGGAACACAACCAGATGGGTATTTTGATTATGTCGTTCCGCCATTGGAAGGTTTATGGACGATTGCGGAGCAAGGGATAAATTTTGATGGTAGGATGATTGTGGACAAGGAGAAGTTTGTCTGGACCTCGATGATCCGTCAGCCAGAATTTGTGACTGAAGAAGTATTTGAAAAGGCAAAAGATGTTTTGCTAAAGAAGAAGCCAGAAATCGATCTCTCGACAACGCGTCTTGTAAGATGGACGGAAGGTTTATGCGTACAAATCATGCATTATGGTCCTTATGATACCGAACCAGCAGACATAAAGTTGATGGATAAATATGTTCTGGAACATGGCTATAAGAATGATATCAATGAGGTCCGTCGACATCATGAGATTTATCTTGGAGATCCGAGAAAGACAAAACCAGAAAATCTAAGGACCGTCATTCGACATCCAATTGTTAGAGCATAGTGATATTTAAGATAGGCTAATTATTATGAAAGCAATTTGAACAAAGCTGATACATGACACTGGCGCGTAATGCAAAAATCAGAAAGATCATTATAAGTGCAAGGTTTGGTTGAAAGATTGCATATATAGCTACCAGGATGGTACCAATAGTTATAAAGGATAGTACCAGATAACAGCTTAGGTATTTTTGTACGGTTTCTTTCTTGTTACATAAGTTTGTTGCTATTAGTCCTTGAAATAGTTCAAAAAATCCAATGATTTCAAGAACCATGGAAAGTGATTGAATCATGATTATAATCAGGGTTGGACCCAAAAGTTTAATTTTATCACTTACAAAACCAAAGGCACTTAAGATTCCATATAAGAAAAAGATGAGCTTAGCTTTTTTTAGTTCCTGACAACCGATCTTATTCTCTAGTTGTGAAATACCATATGTGACCATCCACAAACCGATAAATTCAGGAAATATAACGATAGAGCCTAATGTAATATGAAAAGAGGTGAATACAATCCCGCATAAGATCCAATTCCGCATCTTACGATAAGATTCATCTGAATTTTGATTATCCATGTATAGCACCTCTTTTCTTTAGGTAATTTAAAATCTGTCGATAATTATTTAATGGAATATGAAATTCTGCAGTATCTATGAGTGAGGTCTCTTCTTTATCGTGATACTTGGCGGTTATCTCTGGTCTTAAGCAATAATAGTCGTAGTCTGAATTGTTGAAATTTACTTCGATTGATAGGGTTTGATCAAAGTCCATTGTAATTTGATCATTTAAGGGCTGATTCCATGGAATATCCCTATAATGTCCAAAATGAAAGGATACATTGTCGTATACAGCATCTCCTAAAATGGAGTCAATTCGTTGTAAAGAAAAATCGTTAGGTAAAGTACAGTAATATTCCATTTCTTGATCTCGTTTCTTTCCCCAAGATTTGAGCCACTCAAACAATTCAATGTTTTCACGTCTAGCCCATGGTACAAGGACAATCGTTCCAAGATCGACATTTTGTTTGGTACCATCATCATAATTGATCGTTGCAGTCGGTAGCTTGACCTCGTAGTCTAAAGGTTCATAATTCTTAAGATGAAACTGTAGTTGAATACTATGTAATTGATAATCACCTAAGATAGGATCAACGTTGTCAGTGTAAAAGTGAGAGTTAGCCAAAATATATGGAGAAGTTGTCAAAGAACAACGCAACTGTGGCATATCGGTAAATTCAATATTGCAAATCTTACGTTGATCATCAGAATTCGTTATGTATTGTATTGTTAAGTATTGATGAAAGCTATTTGAATTTTCGTTATCCATGATATAAACTTCAGAACAGTTCCGTAAAAATACTGGGTCTTTTAGACGTAGTATTTGCTTTCGAATTAAGATGCCTGTGACTAGGATTGTGATGAGAATACAGCCTGTACCAAGGATCATCTTATTAATTCCAGTCTTTTTATTGTGTTTTTTAGTCCCTTCCAAGTGAAATTTCATATTATGATACTCCTAACGTGGATATTTTGCTCAATCTTATATACTATATATTACCATGATTCCTGTTGGTTTGGCAAAGGATTATAAGCAAAATAATCAATCACTTAGTAGTTGACAATGGATACAGATGGTGATATAAAGAAAGTACTTGTAAAGTAATATATTACGTTAAAAGAGGAATTTGTATGGAGGAAAGAATCACAATTGAAAAATTTGCGCAGATGATGGGTTTGGAGCCTATATGGTTAAAGAGGTTGTCATTTACATCAATTCTGGTAAGTGCGAATATGCTGCAGACGATGTTTACCAATACATTGGATGGACTTACAAGTAAGCAATGGTTATTGCTGACAATCACAAGCAGTGTGGAAGAACCTCAGACATTGAGTTCGATTGGAGCAACAATGGGATGTTCCAGGCAAAATGTGAAACAGATTACAGATATCCTAAAGAAAAAAGGGTTTGTAGAGTATTGTAAATTAGAGGGGGATAAGAATACAATACGTGTAAAGCCAACGATGAAGTGGGTAGAGTATTGTGAGAAGAATGGTAAAACGAATGAAGCTATACTGGATCAAATCTTTGACAACTTTTCAAAGGAAGATCTTGAATCTTTTTTTAAGAATTACTGTAAAATCGTCGAGAACATTGAGAAGGTGAATCAGAATCTTGGACAGGGTGTATAAGTGTACTTGATGATATTTCTTAATTTAATTAAGACGTGTGTTTTAGCTGTTACAGAATAGCAAATTACATAGTTCCGCAACAGCTTTTTATCAACTATTAACGTAATATATTACTATAAGAAAAAGCACTCATGCTGGTATCGCGCAGAACGAAGTACATAACAAATCGCATAGTAACGAAAGAAATAAGGGAGAACATATATGTCAGAATATTTACTTCCATTTCAAATGGAAATCGTTCCAATTACGAAATTAATGTTAGTGAATTTTGAGAGAAGACCAGATGAAATCTATAATGGCCTGGAGTTTCAGTATCTACAGACGAAAGAAGAAGGCAGCGGCTACCGAATGATCGCATATCGAATGGATAAGTTTGTAGATGTATTCGATGAGGAGAGTTTACAGATGAATGATCCAGGAGCATTTGAGGTTTGTGGCTATGGATTAAAAAATTATACAAAAACTCAGTTTATGACAAAAGAGTTTGTACTCACTGAGGAAGGTCTTCATGTGGAGTTTTCCTTTTATGATGTGAAAAATCGATTGATCGATGTTCGAGTAATCGAGCATAGTAAACGAAAAAGCAGGAGTTTTGATATGATAGCTCCAATAGGAGTTTCTTCGAAGAATCCTCAGTACTTTCCATTATATACGATGTATCAGTTTGATTTTGTGAGAAAAAAGAATACAGAAATCTTAGTTAAGATTGATGGAATAACGATAATACCTGATTCGTTCCCAATGCTTAAGGATGGACAGAAACGCTACTTTACACGTTATGGATATGATTGTGAACTCGTTAACATTGCAACAAAGAATGAAAGTATTCTGCCTGTTTTATCTCTAGATCAATCCAATATGGTTGTATATAAGGAACATTGTTTTCATTTTGAAAGAAAAGAGAATAGTATTGGTTTAAGTCATATGGAATTACAGCATCTAAAACATAAACTGCAATTTTGCTTCCTTCAGCCGTTGCCTAATATCATGGCAATGAAGGATGGACGTGTGAAAGGTGAATTCAAAATTCAGATGGACGAAACTATGGGATCCATTGGCGGGGAATATCAGGTGAAAAGAAATGGAATGCTCGTTGAAATTGAACTGATTCCAACTAAGGGATGGAAGGCTGTTCCGAACTCTTTTGTAACCAAAATGTTATTTAATAAAAGGACGATATTTTGTAAATGGCCAAAATCGTATCGTTATCATCAGACCATTGATCTGGAAACAAAACAATCAAGTTGTGGTTGGGAAAGAATCATGACTTCGTTATGACATAACTTTCATGTATGCAATTTTTTGGATTACAGATACTATTCTTAAGTCATTTATTCATAATTAGTGAAGAAACTTGCTGATTCATGTTGAATAAATGATTCATGACAAGAAATAGGCTGTATCGTATATTTTTCTTGTTATCACTCTTTCTTAGTATGCACGATAATAGGAGGGATTTCAATGGCAAAAGCAGGTATGAGAAGACCAAGTCCTTATGATTCAAAAAATCATGGAACAGAAAATCATCACCATATGAATCGACCTAAGAACATTCAGGCACAGGTTCCTGAAATTCAAGGTCCAGCCAAAACAGGCAATGCCAAAGCGGGTCCTATCAATGCACCAAACTGGGCAAGAGATGACTATAAGTCAGAAGGTAAGCATACAGGATATTAGATGTAAGCCGTTAAGATAAGATGACTTAAGAAGTTAGAAATTTTAGAGATTGAAAACCTGTAACACAAAAAAAGCTGTGAAATGTAGATTGATGACAAGAGAATTGTCTCATTGATTTTATGTTTCATAGCTTTTTTGTTGTGTGTAATAGGAAGGTGACTTCAAAATAAACTTGCGTTATTTACCATATTTCTGTTTTTTTGTTATAATTTATTTATATTTGAGTTGTTTTTGTTTTATTTTCGTCTGTTATTGTATTGTTATGATAAATAGAGAATAGAAAATATATGATGAAAAAGACAATTATTGAGACGAAAAACTTATGTAAGAGTTTTATTGTAAATAAAAGTTCGAATAATGTATTAAAAAATATTAATTTAAGTATTTACGAAGGTGATTTTACTATTATAATGGGAAGTAGTGGAAGTGGTAAATCAACGCTACTGTATTCCTTATCAACAATGGATCAGCCAACTTCTGGCGAAGTAATCGTTTTGGGAGAAGATATTACAAAGTTAAATCAAAAAGAAACGGCAAAGATGCGTAAGAGTAAGTTATCGTTTATCTTTCAGAATATGAATCTATTGTCGGATATGACCGTATTTGAAAACATCGCGTACTGTGGGTATGGGTTAGCGGACAAAGCAACGATTAACAAAAAAACAATGGAACTTCTAGAAAAGTTTGAATTAACAGAGGCTGCTAATAAATATCCTTCGGAGATTTCGGGTGGTATGCAGCAACGTGTTTCTGTTGCACGAGCTTTAATTAGTGGAGCTCAGATCATCTTTGGCGATGAGCCAACCGGTGCATTAAACTCTTCTATGGGCAAGCAAGTACTGGATACTTTGACTGCTTTAAATGAAGAAGGTCAATCCATCGTAATGGTAACTCATGATCTAAAAGCGGCAGCACGTGCGACAAGATTACTATATCTTAAAGATGGAAGAATCGATGGTGACTTAAATCTAGGTCGTTATACAGTAGAGACACGAAAAGAAAGAGAAAATGCCATTTATGCGTTCTTAGAGGAACACAATTGGTAAATTAGTTAGGAGTGGTTTCTATGGCAAATGAAAAGGTTTTATTAATTGAAGATGATGGTGATTTACGTCGTATAATAAATGAGTTTCTGACCAAGGAAGGATTTGAAGTTCGAATTGCAAAGGATGGGAAAGAAGGAATTGATCTTGCAAAAGAATTCCTTCCAACCATCATTTTATTGGACTTGATGCTTCCTGTTGTGGATGGTTTTGAAGTTTGTCGGCAGATTCGAGGATATTCGATGGCACCAATCATGATCCTATCAGCGAAAACTAGCGATATGGATAAGATGCTGTCGCTTGGAATCGGGGCAGATGATTACCTAACAAAACCGTTTTCTTTAATGGAATTAGAAGCAAGGATGAAATCTCATATTCGAAGATATCTATCCTTCTCAAAACCTGTAGAAACCTCGAACTCTGTGAGAAAATATGGTGAAGTCGAAATTGACCCACTGGCATATAAAGTAAGTGTGTGTGGAACACCGATTGAACTGACAACAAAAGAATTCCAGCTACTAAACTTTTTATCGAATCATCCAGCGCAGGTATTTTCTAAGGAGCAATTATTGGATCACGTTTGGGGCTGCTCAGAGTTTGTCGATATCAATACAATTACTGTTTATATTGGTAGGATTCGTGAGAAGATGGCAAAATGCGGTGCTTGTTATATCAAAACAGTATGGGGAGCAGGATACAAATGGGAAATCTGATCGAAAAGAAACTGTTACGTAATTCGATACTGAGTGCCATCTTATTAACTAGTTTCTTCGGTTTTATTTTAGTGATCAGTATCCAATACCAAAAACTAAATATCGCTGAGAGAACCGTGAGAGTTGATGTCAATCTGCCATTATATGAAATGGAACAGGGAACGCAAAATCAGATGTCAACGCAAACGACAATTCCGTATTGTATATTTGATCTAGATGGGACTGTCATGGAAAGTACGATAAAGACCTATCAGCCATTGCAGAAAATAGATTTACATAAGATAGGAAGTCTAAAAACATATCTAGTTCCAATACAGACACAATCTGGGACGAAGCTTGTTCTGTTTGATTGTTCTTCCTATGAACAAAAGCAGCTTCTACAACGAGTCCTTAATACTATGATCCTCCCAACGATTCTATATTTGGCTTCGCTTGTTATCATAAGGAAGAGGTATCAGTTAGAAAAAAGAGAAATCTTAGCGCCACTGGAAGAACTACATAGTTCTACGAAGAGCATATTGCAAGGAAATCTTCAGATGCCAGTGAAATATGATTATGATGGAGAAATCGGTACGTTGTGTCATGACTTTGAGTTAATGCGAGAGGAGTTAGAGGATAGTTTTCAACGAGAGGTATTGTCCAAAGAGAAAGAGCGAGCACTTTATGCGAGTATCTCTCATGATTTAAAGACACCACTTGCTACGATTACTGGTTATATTGAAGAAATTTTATATGGAGTGGCGCAGTCTCCGGATCAGATCAATGAATATGCCGAACGAATGCTTAATAAGGCAGTTGTATTGAATAAACTAATTGATGATATTTTAGATCATGCAAAATCACAATTGAATCAATTATCGATTCAAACGAGCGAAGTATATGCTTTGAACTTTTTTAAACCAATGCTACAAGAATTTCAAGAGGATGTGAAGAGGCGAAACGGTTCACTAACGTATGAGCTTCCTAAGAATGTGTTATTAGAGATAGATTCTTATCGTATTACGCAGGTTTTACAGAATCTGATCGATAATGCGATCAAATACGGTCATGAACATACGAACATTCAAGTGAGTTTTACACTCATGGATGAACCAGTACAACAGCTGATCGTTCAGGTTCAGGATGATGGAAGAGGGATTGATGCAGCAGACCTGCCATTTATCTTTGATATGTTTTATCGTGGTAATAAAGCAAGAACTTTTGATATTCCGGGCTCGGGACTGGGGTTAAACATTGCAAAATACATTGTCGAGCAGCATGGAGGACAGATGGAATGTGATAGCATTGTAGGAATTGGAACTACGATTTCCTTCTCGCTACCAGCAATGTAATATGATCGCAAATATAATTTCTGAATAGAATCGTAAATTTCGCGAAGCAGAAAACTGTAAACAGCGATCAGCAGTAAGTAGAAATTATACATATATTAAAAGATACTATTGACAAAGGATAATAGTAGCAGTATATTATTGGATAATTTCATAGCAAAAGGCTAAGAAGAGAAGAGTAAAAAGTAAAGAAAATCACAGAGAGTCCTGTTAGGTGAGAGAGGATATGAGTATGATACTTTTGAACATGGTCTCGGAGCCGCGCACCGACTACATCTTATGTATAGGCTGCGACGGGAGCACCCGTTATAGTGCCAGACTATCGATTTCAACAGGAATAGCGATTCGCATAAATAATTTATCTTGTAGGATTTCCGTAGTTGCTGAGGCTGACATCGTAAGATTTCAGTGAATTTGAGGTGGTAACACGAAGCTTAGGCTCTCGTCCTCGAAAATATTTATTTTCGGGGGTGAGAGCTTTTTATATGTTTTTAAATACAAGGTAAGAGAATTGTTATAGTGCAAAAATCAGATGTTGTTAATTACTTAAATTCTATAGAAAGGTTATGGTGATCAGTATTAGTCAAAAAGTTGTCATCGGAGGAGCATGGCCATATGCGAATGGTTCTCTTCATATCGGGCATATTGCAGGTTTATTGCCAGGAGATGTAATTGCACGTTATCAGCGTGCCATCAGAAATGAGGTATATTATGTATCAGGAAGTGACTGCCATGGAACGCCAGTCTGTATCCGTGCAAAGCAGGAAGGAAAGACGCCACAGGAAGTCAGTGATGGATATCATAAGGAGTTTTGTGAGTGCTTTCAAAAGTTAGGATTTAGTTATGATTATTATGGAAAGACATCACAGGAGGAGCATAAAGAATTTGTTCAGAACTTCCATAAGAAACTTTATGAGTCAGAGTATGTGTATGAAAACACAGTGCCTCAGGCATATTGTGAGACATGTCATACGTTTTTAGCGGACCGCTTTGTTGTTGGAAAATGCCCGACATGTGGAGAAAAGACAAGAGGAGATCAGTGCGATGCTTGCGGAACGGTGTTGGATCCAGAAGATTTGGTGGAGCCACATTGCACTGTCTGTAATTCGATTCCTGTATTTAAAGAAACGAAACATCTATACATTGCAACCACGAAATTAAAAAAACTGCTTCAAAAGTTAGTGGATGAACATCCAAACTGGAGAAAAAATGCGATTGCACTAACCAATCGGTATATTGACGAAGGGTTATGCGATCGAGCATTGACGAGGGATTTGGACTGGGGCATTGAAGTACCAAAGGAAGGGTATGAGGGAAAGAAAATATATATCTGGGCAGAGAATGTCCTCGGTTATCTGTCAATGAGTTTAATCGTTGCAAAACAGCGAAATGTTGATTTTAAGGAATTGTGGGGAGATGAGGCACGTCATTATTATGTGCATGCCAAAGATAATATCCCGTTCCATACAATCATATTACCAGCATTGTTATTAGCAGAAGGAGACAATTATCATCTACCAGATGAAATCATCTCCAATGAGTATCAGACGTTGGAAGGACGTAAAATTTCTACGAGTCAGAACTGGGCCATCTGGATCAAAGATATTGTGGATACGTATCATCCGGATGCACTTCGTTACTTTTTTATTGCCAATGGTCCAGAAAAGAGAGATACGGATTTTTCTTGGAATGAATTTATCAACAGTAACAATGGGGAACTGGTTGGAGCCTATGGGAATTTCATTAATCGAACGTTGGTATTTATTCATAAATACTTTGATGGAAAGATTCCAGAGGGGAAGCTAACTGCTGAGTGGGAGCAAAAATTAAAGAAGCTTTACGACACAGTGGGAAGCTGTATTGATCATGGTAACTTAAAAGAGGGACTGGAAACTATATTTGAGGAAGTTCGAAATGCAAATAAGTACTACGACCAGCAGGCTCCATGGACGACACGAACGACCAATCTTAAGCAGTGTGAGGATACCATCTATAACTGTACACAATTAGTTTTAAATTTCGCTAAGTTATTACAGCCATACTTGCCGTTCTCATCCAAAGAGGTTCTTACATGGTTTGGCAACAGCGAAGAATGGGAGTTTGAGGTAATCGAAGAAGGATATCAGATTCCAGAAACGAAGATTTTATTTGAACGAATACCGAAAGAAAGAATTGAAGAAGAAAAACGGAAGATGACTTCCAATCGAAAAGAATCGTAATAGTACAAGATTACAACGGTAAATGATAAGAAACTGTCGTTTACCGTTGTTTTGTTTTATGATTGTATGCTATAATCCTACTGATACAAATAAGAAAACTGGTTATATTTTGAGATATAACATAATGAAGGGTAAAAGATATGATTCGTGTAAATCAAGTAAAACTTCCAATCGATCATAAAGAAGAGGAATTAGCAATTGCAGTTGCAAAAGCATTAAAAGTAAAAAAAGAAGAAGTTCGTGAATTATTGATCAAGAAACGTTCGATCGATGCAAGAAAAAGGAACGAAATTAAATATATTTATGCAGTTGATGTCAAAATGAAAAATGAAGAAAGAGTCGTTGCACGTGCAAAAAATCCAAATGTAACGATTTCAAAAGAGAAAGAATATCGTGTGATTATTACTGGAGAACAGTCAATGAAACACCGTCCGATTGTAGTCGGAAGTGGTCCTGCAGGGTTATTCTGCGCTTACCAGTTAGCTTTTTATGGCTATCGTCCAATTTTAATCGAGCGAGGAGCTCCAGTAGAAGAACGTGTGAAAGATGTCGATACGTTCTGGGAGACCAATGTGTTAAATCCTGAATCCAACGTACAGTTTGGCGAAGGTGGGGCAGGTACTTTCTCGGATGGTAAGTTGAATACGATGGTAAAAGATACGTTTGGCCGTATTCGTAAAGTATTAGAAATCTTCGTGGAGCATGGAGCAAATGAAGAAATTTTGTATTTGAATAAACCTCACATCGGAACCGATCATTTACGTGAAGTAACGAAAAATATGAGACAAGATATCATTGCTCGTGGTGGGGAAGTGATGTTTCATACAAAGTTAGTGGATATTAGAACCGAAGATGGGGCAATCTCTGAAGTTGTATTAGAACAGTTAAAAGAGAAGAAAACGATTTCATTACCATGTTCCGACTTGATCTTAGCCATTGGACACAGTGCCCGTGATACCTTTGAGATGCTTTACAAGAACAAACTTCCAATGGAAAAGAAAGCATTTGCAGTCGGTGTCCGCATGGAACACAAACAGGATATGATCAGTCGCAATCAGTACGGAGAGGCGTATCAGAAACTTCCAGCTGCGGATTACAAAGTAACTTATCAGGCATCCACTGGGCGTGCGGTTTATTCTTTCTGTATGTGTCCAGGTGGATACGTCGTAAATGCATCTTCGGAAGAAGGTAGATTAGTTGTCAATGGTATGAGTTATCATGACCGTGCAGGAGAAAATGCAAACAGTGCAATCATCGTTACGGTTGGGGAAAAGGACTTCTTAAGCATCCCTGGAGCAGTGGATTCTCCTCTTTGTGGTATGGAATTTCAGCGTTATTTTGAAGCATTAGCATATCAGACGGGACGTGGGAAGGTACCTGTTCAGACGTTTAAGGATTTCAAAGAGAAGAAAAAGACTACAGAGCTTGGCGAGGTAAAACCAAACCTTAAGGGTGGTTATGAATTTGCGGAATTGCATGAATGTTTACCAGCAAAAGTCAGTGACACGATCGTGGAAGGTGTATTAGCATTTGACAAGATGATTCCTGGATTTGCAAATCCAGATGCTTTATTGTCTGGAGTGGAAATGAGAACATCATCTCCAGTTCGAATGAACCGTGATGAACATCTAGAAAGTGAGATCAAGGGAATCTATCCATGTGGTGAAGGTGCCGGTTATGCAGGAGGAATTACGTCAGCTGCTGTAGATGGATTGAAAGTATTCGAAGTTTTAGCAGCACGTTACAGCAATTTGTAAGAAGATGACGGAGTCTTTTGGTTGACATACATTACTATATATGGTAATGTTTAACAGGATTAATTTCATTTTGGTAAAGTTATAACTTAATAGCAAAGAATCAGGTGCTTTTAGTGAAAACTAAAAGATAATAGGGAATCTGGTGAAAGACCAGAACTGCCTACACAACGGTAAGGATGACGAAATCTCAAGAAACCATTGCATTATGCGAGAAGGGGAGATAGTAGTATGACTCTAAGTCCGGAGACCTGCCTGCTAGTTCTTTTCTATAAACATACTTTGGTAAGGAAAGGAGTGTTTATTTCTTATGCCTAATTTTAGGTTAAAACACAAGATGAAACGTCTATTTGCAATACTAATGATTGCATGCCTGCTTTTACCGATGGCTGGCATTGGGGAAATTGCATATGGGCAAGATACGGGAAAGAAATATGTTACCGTATGTATTGAAAAGAAAACGCTTGGCCAAGGTTTTTTAATTGAACCGACACAAGTGGAGATTTACGAGGATGATACGGCAGCTTCCGTACTCGTTCGTTTGTTAGAGGACGAAGGATACGAGTATAGATGTACCGGTTCTGTTGAAGGAGGAGATTTCTATCTGCAATCCATTAAAGATGCAGACGATGGAACCTTGGATATCCCATCGTTCATTACAGAAAATGGTGGACCAAGCAACGATGATAATGAGGGGAATGATGATGACTACTTAGGAGAGTTTGATTATTCTTTTATGTCAGGCTGGATGATTACTGTGAATAATGTAATGATACCAGTAGGAAGTGCCCAATGGCCAGTGTATGACGGGGATTGCATTCGCTGGCAATTTACTTTGTGGGGATATGGAGCAGATCTTGGTTGTGATACGGGATGGGGAGACCCTTCATATTATACCGAACCAAATCGTGGAGATCTCCTAACACAGATTGCACGTGTTCGAGCTGATGAAGGTAATTTTATCGAAACACATGCAGGTCTATACCAAGCAGTTTATGATACAGCTTTAGAAATTGAGGCGACACAGGAAGATTTAAATGAAGCGACTCACGCATTAGTGAAAGCATATGAGCAATATCTTGATCCAGCGACGCCTACGCCAAAACCTTCGGTAGGAACTGTAAAGGAATTGCCATATTCCATAGATGATGCAGTAAATAAAGTATCAGAATTTATGTTGGATACAGTGACCAATCCGGAATGCGGATCCATTGGTGGAGAATGGGCTGTATTAGAGTTAGCAAGGTCAGGGAAGATTACTGAGCAGTTTAAGAAAACTTATCTTGATAATTTAAAAACGTATGTTCAAGAGAAGAATGGAGTGCTTCATTCGGTTAAGTTAACCGAATATTCAAGAGTTATCATCGCATTATCAGCACTTGGAGAAGATCCAACTACGTTTGCAGGTTATAATCTTGTAAAACCATTAGCAAATCGTGAAAAGACGGTTAAGCAAGGTATCAATGGAGCCATCTATGCGTTGATTGCACTCGATAGTGGTAATTATGAGATTCCTGTTCTGGAGGGTTCAGGTACTCAGACGACGAGAGAAAATTTAGTACAGTATATCTTAGATAAAGAACTATCCGATGGTGGATGGACGTTGTCTGGAGCAGTTCCTGATCCAGATATTACAATGATGGCAATCCAAGGTTTGGCTAGATACTATACGAGCAATGAGAAAGTAAAAGTTGCTGTTGATCGGGGTTTGGATGTTATTTCGAAACAACAAAGAGATGATGGTGGTCTTGCTTCCTGGGGGTCTGTAAATTCCGAATCTGTTGCCCAGACAATCTGCGCACTATGTGCATTAAACATCGATCCTGCTACAGATGCGAGATTCATAAAAGAGCATGGAGCTTGGTTATTATCCAGTTTGTTCTCATTTATGGTAGAGAACGACGGAACTATTAGCTTTGCTCATGTTGGAAATGATTCTAACCAGATGGCTACCGAGCAGGCAGCGTATGCTTTAGTTGCATACAATCGATTACTTCAGAAAAAGACTGGTTTATATGATATGAGTGATGTAACAAAATCGGAAAATAGCAGTATCGCTTCGAATGAAGCAACGATAGCATTACCTTCTAATATCAATAATCAAGTAGGCACCCAGTTTAATATTTCTTTGCGTCTTGGTTCTATTGCAGAGGCAACCGCATTAATTGATGGTATCCTTACATATTCCTCAAACTTGGATGTTGTAAGCGTAACAGCAGATGATACAATTCTTGGTGGAAGCCTCAACTGGAATGCGGAAAATGGGACCTTGAGATTTGTCTATATGGATATTCTCAATGGTAATGAAATAATGTCAACACAAGAAGGAACACAGGATTTTCTACATATTACATTTAAAATACGTGAAAAAGCACCGGAGGGTTCCAATCTATACGTTAGTTTAGCATCCTTGCGTCAGATGAAGGATTCTGAAACAATTGTAGAGTACCTTGACAAAGAAACGATTCATGAGATTACATTAAATGATATTAATGTATCTACTACTGTTTTATATCAAGGTGATGGAACTGACTGGATTCCAGCAGACAAGAAGGCAGTAAAGGTTGTATTTACAGGACTAGAAAACAAGGAGCATGCCCTCGGTTTTCAGGCAAATGGAGGATACTCCATGTTATATAAATCTAACGATTTTACCAGTTATGCAGGAGTGACTACTTACATAATGATCGTAGATAGTTCTGTTACGGATCAGCAATTATCTGATTCTAGTAACTATAGCGTTTATGATAGTCAGTCAATTGAAACAATCAGTTTTGCTGATACGAATGAGGATAATGCTATTGATGCTCAGGATGCTTTGAATATGGTTAGTTTATGGTTACGTAAGTCTACACCTGAAGTAACATCGAAATTAATCTTAACCTATAACGTATCTGGTGATGCTAAAATTGATTCCATTGATGCTCTTTCAGTTGTGGAATATTATATTATGGGCAAACCATTTGCAATTCGTTTAAAATAATTAGTTGAATGCGGAGTAAGCTATCTCAGAACACGTATCTAATGTGTCTGGCATAGCTTACTCTGCAATTTCAGGTTATCAATTCGTAGAATAATGGAGTAATGATAGGATGATAACATCATTAAAACAGAGCTTACAAAAGAAAATAATTAAATTTAAAGGATTACCAACAAAAAAAAAGATCATATATGTTCTTTTATCTCTAATCCTGATTTCAATTATTGTGATATCCGTTATAGTAATATTAAAAAAGGACAAATCACAGGATAAGGGACAGATTTCTTGGAATGCTTATCATATTGCATTAAAAAAAGCAACGTTTATCCCTGGAGAAACCGTATGTGTAGATGTAGAGGCGGGGCAGTTTCCAGGAGAATACCCAGCCTTAAGTTTTCAGTTCGATTTTGATCCGACGCAATTGGAATTTTTATCGTTAAAACAAGGGAATATTACGATCATCGAACAGTCAACGCAAAGAAAGATATTGCCAGAATGGAGTTATCAGAAAGAGTTAGCGAACCGTGATGGTAAGATACGTACCATGTATCTTGATATGACGGCTGGTGAAGTCCCATTTAAGTTTGATCAGTTATCCGAAGGGAAGAATGTCCTTTTTCGAATTGAATTTAAAGTGCGTGACAGCTGTAGTACGGGAGATGAAGTTGAGATTTCCTTCGGTCAGGCAACCTTTGCAACAATCGATGAAAGCAATTCTCTATCAATGCAGAAAGGTAATGTAAAATGCCACAATGGAAACTATGTGGTTGAATCACCGATTCAGGAGGTGCAGAGCAAATGATAGCTGAAAAGAAGTATAAACTAAAAAGATATACGAAAATCTTACTCCCACTTCTTATGATAGTGACGCTTATTGTTGGTTGGTTTGTAAAGATTGAATGGAGTGGTATGCCTTCTACAGTAACGGTAGATAGCAAAGAAATACAAAAGGAATTTAAAGATGCATTAAGTCATGATAAAATGTTGACCATTCATGGTAAGACGGATCGTATCACCTATGAATGGTTTTATGACGTAGGTTCGATTCAATCGATATATGAAACGAATCTTACCATTTATGAAACTGGACAATGGGAGCAGAAGGTATCAGACTCTTTAAGGGCAAGTAATAGTTTTGTATTTCAATTTTCAAAAGATATTCAGCTAAATGGTTTGCCGGTGCTAACGATTAAACTATTACATCAGAATACAGAAGATATTGCTTTATATCATTTAGAGGATGGAAATCTAACATTTATTTCAAATCCAATTGTAAATCTAATGCCAGATGGCGCAGAAATTACATATCCGGTTTATGATACGAAGGGAATCTTTTGTCTTGTATCGGATGTTCAGAATAAAGTAGCTGCAACTTCAATCTATGAGAAGGAGACTACTACAGACAACGAGATACTTAGCTTTAATGATAGTAATTCTACGGGGAAATCACAAGATATCAAGTTGGAGGAAACTGCTGAGCAAAGTCAGAATGTTGAGAGTGCTTCAGAACGTCCAACCAGTTTGACTATGAGTGAGGATAACAAGCAAGAAACATTGATGGTTGTAGATAAGGAAGCATTCAAGGATAATCAGAGTGTCAATGATGACAAAAATAATGCGAATAGCAAAACAGAAGTTTCTTCAGATTCATCTGAGATGGAGCAACTTTTGCAGAATGCCGATAAGGACTCCTTAGCCAAGGTGAAAGTTCCAGATGGTAAGATTACGCAAAGTAGTCCGACAAAGAATGAGAATAGCTCGGAAAATCAGAAATTAACGAATACGGATACTGGGAAATTAACCACAAGCGTTATGAAGGAAGATAAGAAACCAAAGGGGCAGGGAAGTAGCTTAACTGCAAGTGGCACGACATCTTCTGGTAATCGTGTAATCTCTGATGGAAAGCAGACACAAAAAGATCAATATGAGACGGATCCGGTCCCAGAAGGAAAACCACTTCCTGTGGAACCAAAAAATCGAGTGGTGGATTATAAAAAATCTTATAGCTGTACGTTGTCCATTGACTGTCTGACCATTAAAGATCATATGAGTGATCTTAACCCTGAAAAAACATCGTTTGTGCCAGATAGTGGATACATCTTTGAAAAGAAAAAGGTTATCTTTTATGAAGGAGAATCGGTATTTGATGTACTTCTTCGAGAAACCCAAAAAGCAGGAATACAAATGGAGTATTCCATGACTCCGATTTATAATTCGAATTATATTGAAGGAATTAACAATCTTTATGAATTTGATTGTGGTAATTTGTCCGGCTGGATGTATAGTGTTGATGGCTGGTATCCGAATTATGGATGTTCTCGATATATGCTAAAAGATGGCGAAGTGATTCAGTGGAGATATACTTGCGATTTAGGAAGAGATGTGGGGTGTGACTGGCTTGATAAAACAAAATAAAGTAACAAGTTCCTGTTTCTATCGAATTCACCCTTATGTTAGCTTTTTGTATTTTCTTGTTGCAATGGTATTGATTATGTTCAGTATGCATCCAGTGATTCTGGTGACAGGATTTCTATTTTCCTTTGTATATTCCATTGTACTTGGAGGCAGACGACAACTCTTAATGAATCTTAAGTTATTGCCAGTTGCCTTGCTGGTTTGTGTCATCAATCCGTTGTTTAATCACCAGGGAGTTACAATCCTATGTTATATGAATCAAAACCCAATCACATTGGAATCCATTTTGTTTGGGCTAATGTCTGGTTTAATGATTTATGATATCCTTCTTTACTTTCAGATATTTCATCAGATTGTAACAGAAGATAAGTTGATTTGTATCTTTGCGAAATTTTTTCCGATTGGTTCGCTATTGCTTACGATGGCATTTCGTTTTGTTCCAATGTATCGTAAGCAGTATCGAAACGTACAGCGTGCTCAAAAGTGTATTGGGCAGGATGATCATTCAGGGAATATTTTGACTCGCATTATCCACGGGGTTGCCAATATTTCTGCTTTAATTACTTGGTGTTTAGAAAATGCGATTGAATCTTCTGATTCTATGAAATCCAGAGGGTTTACATTGAAAGGTAGAACTTATTATAAGAACAATCGATTGACGAGATTGGATAAATCATACTTAATCATCGAATTATCAATGGTTGTTATTCTTGTAGTAGGAAGCATACTTAAGGTTTTTTACGTTAATTTTTTTCCAGTTTACCATTACGCAAATACAAATCCATACCAAATGGTGTTTTATGTTCTTTGGGTCGTATTTTGTTTCCTGCCATATTGGATGGATAAGAAAGAGGAATTAGCATGGCATATCTCGAAACAAAAGATTTAACATTTACATATGCATTATCCCCAAAAGTCAATCTAGACTCGGTGAACATCCAAATCGAAAAAGGAGAGTTCGTTTTGATGTTTGGAGAGACCGGAAGTGGAAAGTCAACGTTACTCAAGTTATTAAAATCTGCGATCCGACCAGAAGGTGAATTAACTGGAGAACTTCTGTTTCGAGGGAAAAATCTTTTAACGTTAACTCGACGTGAAGATACAACGAAGATAGGTTATGTTTCGCAGAGCCCAGATCATCAGATTGTAACGGATAAAGTGTGGCATGAACTTGCCTTCACCTTAGAAAATCTCGGCGTAGGAGAAGAGGAAATCCGAAGAAGAGTTGCTGAAATGGCAGTCTTTTTCGGAATCACTGATTGGTTTGAACGCTCAGTCAATGAACTTTCCGGTGGTCAAAAGCAAATTTTAAATCTGGCAGCGGTTATGATAGCTCAGCCAGAGTTGGTATTATTGGATGAGCCAACATCACAGCTTGATCCAATTGCAACGGAGAACTTCATTGCATTATTAAAGCGTGTCAATGATGAGTTTGGTACTACCATTTTATTATCCGAACATCGCTTGGATGAAGCATTATCAAGAGCGGATCGCTGTATCGTATTGCACCAGGCAAAACTTCTATATTGTGGAGATCGGGAAGGAATGGTGAAAACATTAATGGAGCAAGATTCTCCATTGATTAAATTCTTGCCATCTCAAACAAGTCTTCCGATGAAATTGTGTAGCAGGTTTGATAGTTTCACGATTAAGGAAGGGAAAAAAATCATGGAGAAACGATTTCTAAAAGAACGTTCTGTCGTAGATGACTTTACACATTTTGAATCGAAACGAGTATCTAGGGATAACACTCAAGCCGAAACGAATACAAAAATGAAGTATACCCCAAAACATCAGAACTCGCCTATCGTTTGGATGAAAAACGTTTGGTTTCGCTATGAGCGAGAGGGAAAAGATATCTTAAAGGATTTTGAATTGAAAATTTATGCCGGGGATTATATCTCGTTCTTAGGTGCCAATGGACAGGGGAAAACAACTTTATTGTCGTTGTTGACTGGTTTAGAAAAACCATACCGTGGCAAGATCATTTTTGAAAAGGAATCAAAAAGGAATCAAAGTTTTCGGCGAAAGATATCGATGCTTCCACAAAATCCGCAGGACTTATTCTTAAAGCCAACAGTAGAAGAGGAACTTCGAAACATTGAATATGAATTCGAACCTTATGCCAAAGAATTTATGCTGGAAGATTTATTAAAAAAGCATCCATATGATCTGTCTGGTGGGCAGCAGCAGTTACTTGCACTAGCTAAAGTGGTAATGACGAAACCAGAGATTTTATTGTTAGATGAACCGACCAAAGGTGTTGATCAGCTTTTAAAACAAAGGATTGCAAAGATTATTCGAAATTTGCATGAACAGGGAACAACCATAGTTATCGTAAGTCATGATATTGAATTTTGTGCACAGAATACACAGATTTCTTATTTTTTGTATGATGGGATGATCACGCAAAAGGCACCAACCAAACAGTTACTAAGTCGTAATTATTTTTATACATCCACTGCGAATAAGATGATGCGGGAAGTGGATGTAAACTTAGTATTAGAAGATGAGGTAGTTGAGTATGCGAGAGAACATTAAAAAGATGCAGATGATAGAGGAAACACAGGGAACAGAGCAATTCCAGAAGGTTGAGCATAATCGTAAGCGCGCAGTATTGATCGCTTCGATTCTTGTGGTAGCAATTATAATTCCATGTTTCATCTGCATTGGAGTTACTTTGCTAGAAGATCGAAAGTACTATCTCATTAGTATTCTGATCATATGCGCTTCTTTGATACCATTTGTAATACAGATCAAGCAGCAACAGTTTAGTAGTCGAAGATTAATATTGATTGCTTCTATGGCCGCAATTGCTACCCTTGGGCGAATTGCATTTTTTTTCTTACCACAGTTTAAACCAGTCCTTGCAGTTGTAATTATGGCTGCGATTCTCGTAGGACCAATGGATGGTTTTTTAGTTGGAGTACTCACCGGTTTTATTTCAAATTTTTATTATGGTCAGGGTCCATGGACTGTATGGCAGATGTATTGCTTTGGGCTGGTTGGTTTTGTAGCAGGATTGATTTTCTCCCATGGAAAGCATAACAAATTTTTGGTATGTTTGTATGGATTTGTAGCTACATTTCTTTTATATGGTGGAGTCATCAATTTTGCATCGGTTATAATGTTTTATTCTTACATAACACCAGGGGCATTAAAAGCTTCTTACATTCAAGGAATTCCGTTTGATTTTATTCATGCAGTGGCGACAGTAATCTTTTTATACTTTATCTATCATTCATTTACGGAGAAGATTACGAGAATTCAGAAGAAATATAAGATGTAAAGTTAAGTCGGGCTTATTTCAGATGTTTTCGGCGTAGAAAAAATGAAGCTGTGAAAAACAGCACTTTTTTGCTATAAGGAATTGGAAATTAGTTTTATAAAATCAGCACCATCAAAATTAATGGATAAGCCTTTCGGATATCTTGGTCTACTAATAAATAGATACATCCATAGCAGATTGAAGAAATAAAACAGATAACGCCCATAACAAAATCTTGTGTAAAACAATGTGCAAGTCCCCAAGTGAGTGCAAGCACGATACCACCAGATGGAATCTTGGTTTGGTGAATCCATTGATCGCATGCTTTCTGACCAAAGATAATAATGAGTGTTACAAGGACTGTTTCAAATATGTAATAGATATACTGGAAAATGAACTTTAACCATCCATTCGCATAGAACTCTTTTATGACTTTAAACCCATGAAAATCTCGATAGGAG
>JAQXNU010000001.1 GCA_029098165.1 Clostridiales bacterium | reverse complement strand
GGGATTAGACACTATAAAAGTGCAAGTAGTTAAAAAAGGAGAAGAAGTAGTAGTAATGGAAGAGCAGTTTTTACAAGAATCCAAAAAGACAAAAGGAAGGAAGGTACGGAAGGTTATTCCTTGGATCATCTTAGGGCTGATTCTGACATGTGTCGTTGGCTTTTTTGTGTATGTAAATGATTACTATCGTGCTTCCGATGATGTACAAAAGTATTTGACAAGTAACGATCAGGTAAAGGTTGAGAAAGAAGGTAAATGGATCTCATTTATCCCAGCAGATATCAATGTTTTTAAATTAATTTTATGGGCTTGTGAAAATTTAGATTCACAAGCTCCTTTTTTGCTTTGAAGTTTCCTAATGGTTGATTTTATTAACCAAAGTCAACTTACAATCCATTGATTTGTAGCGGAAGAATGGTAAAATAATGATATAGAAGTTGATCAAGTTAACTTAGAGTTAGGAGGCTATATGAGAGAATTAGGTATTGCAAAAATCATAATGGAGAAGCGTCATGAAAAGGGAGTGACACAGGATGAACTTGCCGCTTACATTGGAGTCTCCAAAGCATCCGTATCCAAATGGGAAACTGGACAGAGCTATCCGGATATAACATTCCTGCCGCAGTTAGCAGCATTTTTTAATATAAGCATTGATTGCCTGATCGGTTATGAGCCACAGATGACAAAGCCAGATATCAAGAAACTATATTATCGTTTGGCAGCAGATTTTTCGAAAAGACCATTTATGGATGTATATAACGAGTGTCAGGAAATTACTCGTAAATACTATTGCTGTTTTCCATTATTATATCAGATGGCAACTCTTTACATGAATCATTATACAATCTGTACCGATCAAGAGACTCAAGTACATATTCTAGAAGAGATTGTAGAACTTTGTCAGAGAGTGATTACGGAAAGTCAAGATGCATTTTTAGCCAAAGACGCTATGAGCATGGAGGCGCTGGCATTATTAGCATTACAGCAACCAGCCAAAGTTTTCGAACTATTTGGAGACAATCTTCGTCCCGTACAGCCAGAAGCGGAATTAATTGCTCAGGCATATTTAATGCTTGGAAATCGTGAGAAAGCAATTGAAACAATGCAGATTAGTGGCTATCAAAATTTGCTTTTTCTAATGTCGAGTTCGGTTCAGCTGATTGGTATGTATACGGATCAGCCAGTAAAAGCGAAAGAAATCTTAAAGCGTGCATTGGGGGTAATAGATTTATTTGAAATGGATTATCTTCATCCAAACACTACATTAGGAGTTTATCTATCAGGTGCATCTTTGGCATGTGTCAATCAGGAACCAGATCTTGCAATTGAATTCTTAAGTCGGTTTGTAAAAGGTGTATGTGAATTAGATGTGATTCAATTACATGGCGATCAATATTTTGATAAGATCGATCATTGGATTGATGATGTAACGCTTGGTAAGACAGCACCGAGAGGTGAAACATATATTAAATCAAGCATTTTACAAATGGTTACGAGTAATCCAGCATTTGAAACTTTACATGATCATAAAGAGTATCAGGAAATTGTTCGCAGATTAACAGAAAAGTTAGGAGGAAATTAGTATGGAAGAGATTATGGAGTATTTACCGATTATTTTACCGATTTTTATCGCAGAGGTTACCTTAGCTATTGTTGCCTTTGTGCATGTACAACGCCACCCACATTACAAAATTGGAAACCGTATTGTATGGTCCTTTGTTGTTCTATTACTTCAGATCATTGGACCAATTGCCTATTTCATTATTGGAAGGAGCGATGAGGAATGATCGCATTACAGACAAAAGATCTCATAAAAAGTTTTGGACCGCAGAAAGTAATCAATCATTTATCTTTTTCTGTACCAGAACATTCGGTATTCGGATTTCTTGGCCAGAATGGAGCTGGAAAAACAACAACCATGAAGATGGTTCTAGGATTATTAAAACCAGACCAGGGTTTTATTGAGATATTTGGTGAAAAAGTAAAATACGGACAGACGAAGACGAATCGATTGGTCGGATATCTTCCAGATGTTCCAGAATTCTATAACTACATGACACCAAAGGAATATCTTCAGTTATGTGGAGAGATAACAGGAATGAATCATAAGCAGATTACAAAACGAAGCAAAGAACTGTTAGATCTAGTTGGATTGCCAATCAATCGTAAACGCATTGGAGGATTTTCCAGAGGAATGAAACAAAGATTAGGAATTGCTCAGGCATTATTAAATGAGCCAAAACTACTCATCTGTGATGAGCCAACTTCCGCACTAGATCCAGTTGGGCGTAAAGAAATTTTAGATATTCTTTCATTTGTAAAAGAAAAGACTACGGTCGTATTTTCCACTCATATTCTTTCGGATGTAGAACGAATTTGTGACCGTATTGCAATTCTTCATCAAGGATCAATCGCAATGGAAGGTGGACTTGAAGAAATTAAAGAAAAACATACGCAAAATCAGATTCAAGTAGAATTTAAGAAAGCGAAAGATATGGAAACATTCTTAATGAGTGAAAAGATTGCATCTTATAAAAAGAACATGGAACAGAAGGAGTTAGGAGTAATTTTTTCATTTAAGGATATTGAGAGTGGAGAGCAGGCGGTTATGAGCGCTTTCCAAGATACTAATATAATTCCGACCAAATTCGAATTATTAGAGCCTTCCTTAGAGAATATGTTTTTGGAGGTGGTACAATGAGAGCTTACATAGCATTTATGAAAAAAGAATTTCGTGAGCTGACACGAACCTACAAACTGTTAATCATGGGAATTTTATTCTTTATCTTAGGTCTAATGAATCCATTAACCGCAAAGTTTACACCAGATCTTTTAAAGAATTTTATGCCAGAGGCAATTCAGATTACAATTACGGAACCAGTAGCTATGGATTCTTGGTCACAGTTTTATAAGAATGTACCACAGATGGGGCTGATCATATTTGCAATCGTATTTAGTGGTATGATATCCAATGAATTGACCAAGGGGACTTTAGTCAATATGTTAACTAAAGGCCTGTCCAGAAAAAATGTGATTTTAGCGAAGTTTACATCCGTTGGAATTGTATGGACGGTAAGTTATTTCTTTTGTTTTGCAATTTCTTATTTGTATACAAAATTCTTCTGGTCAGAAGCGGTACCAAATCTATTCTTTTCTGTTTTCTGTTTATGGATCTTTGGGTTCGTAATAATTGCCCTGCTTTTATTAGGTGGAGTATTACTAAAAAGTAGTTATGGATCTTTATTGATCACAGCAGGTGTGATCGGTATTCTTTTTCTAATTAATATAGTTCCAACACTTATGGATTATAATCCACTGATGCTTTCTTCTAGCAATACGGCATTATTACGTCAGGAACTTCAAGTATCCGATTTTTTCGCACCTTTGATTGTAAGTGTAGGAATGATTGTCGTTTCAGTTATCGTATCCATTTCCGTATTTAATAAAAAGAAGCTATAGGAATTGACGTATAGAAAAGTGTTCTAAATTAGGTGTTGCTCAGACTGGGGCTGTGAAAAAACAGAAAAAGGAGTAGCGTTTAGAAACGCCGCTCCTTTTTCTGTTTTTTTCACAGCCTTTATGACATAATTCTCAATTATTAATTCTCGACTAATATTTCTCGATGATTACTTCTGAATTTTAGTTTTAATAGTTTCAAGTACTTTATTCTTGATTGTTTCCTGCATTAAGTAACCTTTACCGTACTGAGTTACACTATTGTCATAACTTTCACCAGTCTGGCCTTGAGTTTCTAAATAAGCCTTGCAATCGTCTTCTGTTACAGTTAAACCTTCAGTTTCAAAGATTGCCTGATAAATAAGGTTTTTCTTAGCATCTGGTTTTACTTCCTCAGCAAGATCTTTATCATATTTTGCCTCGGACTTGTTAAGAGCTTCTTTTATATATTTCTCGAAGGTTGGATAGCCTGTTGCACCATATTGTTCAAACATAGAGTTCATATACTGCCATGCGTAATAATCTTGAAGTTTCTGAACAGATTTCAAATCCTTAATATAGCTTTCAGGATATTCTTTTACTTCAGAATTTTTATCAAGATACTCATCTAACCATTCATCTAACTTCTCATTATAGTTCTTGTCTTTTAAGTATGCTTTGTATTCCTCTGCAGTAGACGCTTTATCAGAAAGGTTTTCTTTTACAAAAGCATCATCAAATTCAGGAGAAACATAGATACCATTAATTGTTACTTCAAAAGTAGCATCCTTTCCGGCAAGACTAGGTTCATTTTCATACTCCGCTGGGAAAGTTACATCTACATTAAATGTATCACCAATTTTGTGTCCAATTAACTGCTGTTCAAAATCATCAATTAATGAACCGGAACCAATTGTTACATCTTGTCCTTCTTTCTGAGTGTCGCCACCTTCAAATGCTTCACCATCGATTTTACCAACATAATCAATGTTAACCTTATCTTTATCAACGATTGCCGCATCCGTTTCTTTATCTAACTTTGCTTTTGCATCGACAAGCGTTTTGATATCTTTTGCTAAGTCTTCCTCTGTGTAATCTACGTCTTCTGTAGTTACTTTAATGTTATTGTAATCACATAAGGTAACGTAATCTTTTGCAGTTACATCTTTGATTAAACCTTCTTCGGTTAAACCTTGGCTATAATCCTTACTTGCTACAACTTTGGTAGCATTGCGATAAATTTTGTAACCGATGGAGTAACCAATACCTGCAACGAGTGCAACTACAACACATGTACCTACGACTCTATTAACGACTTTATTGCGTTTCATCTGTGCAATTTCTTTTTTTCTGGCGAGTTTTCTTTGTTTACTTAAACTCATGGAATTATCGGTAGTTTTATTCTTCTCTCCCATATTAACCTCTTTCTCCACTATTTATTGGAACATAATAATACGTACAAATACGAAATCGATATGTACTGTAAGTTATTATACACCAAAACTATGAAACTTTTGTGATTTTTTTTTAAAATATATCACTTTCTACGAAATATATTAATTCTTGTGTATTTTTTGTAAATATTGTTTTATATTTGGACGAATATCTGATCCGCTAGATTGTGCTAAAATTGTGCAAATTGTATTCAAAATCGTACAAAAGTTGACATCCATTGTTGTTTTTGGTATGATAGGAAAAGAGCGATGTAACAATTATGTAACATCTAAGTAATAAAAAAATAACAAAGCGAACTAACGATGGGGGAATTTACTTGAAACGTTTGAAACAAGCAGCACTTATTGTGTCATTCGCACTGATGATGAGTTTAAATTTTAATATACAGGCGAAAGCAGCAACAGAGGAAGATAAGGAGCAAGAACAATGTCAAACTGATGTTTCAGTTGGTGGTATGTCAGCTCTAATCAATGACTATTATGATGAAATTCTTTCAGAAAAAGGTATTTCAGTCAGTAATGTAGTTACTACATTGAGTGTAGGCGGTTCTATCATGGAAAAGGTAGACCGAACATCATCATTATATTCTAATCTTGCACTTGCTAACGTAAATGATTATGTCAATATACGTGATAAGGCTACGACAGATGGTGAGATTGTCGGAAGACTATATGCCAATGCTGTAGCGAATGTTGTGGAAACAAAAGGGGAATGGACAAAGATATCTTCCGGTAAGGTGGATGGATATATTAAGACAGAATACTTAAAATTTGGTGAGGATGCTGTAGATTCCATTAGCAAGAATTATACAAAATTCGCTAAGGCAACATGCACAACTCTTAATATCCGAGAAGATGCTGGTACGGAATATAGTAAAATCGGTACCATTGCACAAGGGGAAGAACTTGAGATCATTGAAGAGCTTGATGAGTGGGTGAAAGTAAAATACGGCACTCAGATTGGTTATGTAAGTAAGAATTATGTAGATTATACGTATGAAGTTAAGTATGCAATGACAATAGCAGATGCTCTTAAGTTAGATGAAAAGAAAAAATATGATGCCAATCATATGATCTGGCCACTTCCATCTGACCATAGCATCCATACTTATTTTGGATATCGTAAAGCACCAACCAAAGGAGCTAGCACATATCATAAAGGGTTAGATATTGGTGGAAGAACTGGCGCTAACGTAGTAGCTGTTCTTTCAGGAACTGTAACTGCAGCACAGTATAGTTCCAGTGCAGGAAATTATGTTGAGATTGATCATGGTAATGGATTAGTTACTCGTTATCTTCATAATTCAAAGTTATTAGTAAGAAAAGGACAAAAGGTTTCTCAAGGCGATGTTATTTCCTTATGTGGTTCTACTGGTATTTCCACAGGAGCACATTTACATTTTAGCGTTGTAAAAAATGGTTCTTACGTAGATCCATATCCATATTTAAAGAATGTTCATTAAAATGAGGGGGCTGTTTTTTACAGCCCCAGTTTTTGATTAAACGGTATTTCGATTTAGTAGCCCTCTGTCTTTCTTTGTCGACGTAAAAGATCTCGTTTCTTAGCAGATTCCCATTCCGCTTTTTGTTCGGGTGTTTCGAGTTTTAGGCGAGGTACTCTTTTTGGCAATTCATGTTCATCAAGTGCAACCATGACAAGGTAGGCACGATTGATCGGATAACGTGTTCCATCCTTCTCCTCTACATAAGTATCAATTCGTACTTCCATGGAAGAGTTCCCGACATAAGTAACTTTACCAATCAGTACAACTATATTATTTACATGAGCACCATGTTTAAACTGTAGATTATCTATTGAGGCAGTAATAACATTACTTCCGGCATGACGCATGGCAACAATACCTGCTAATTCATCAATCCATGCTAAAAGTTGACCTCCAAAGAGACGTCCGGCTCCATTAATGTGCTGTGACATGATTAGATAGCTTTGTTCTGTTTGTGAATCCAATACTCTTTTTTCTAGTTCTAATTCCATCGGTTCTTATTCTCCAGTGTTTTCATTTAAGATTAGTATTTCTAAGTATACCGATAAATATGAGGAAAATCAATGATAGAGTTTTCTAGTCAGAAAAATAGTAGATAAAGGTAATAGTTATAGTGATATTAGATGGAATAACGTGAGGTTATGATACATATAATAAATAAAAATACAGAAAAAATCATAAAAATATTGACATATATGGTATATGATGGTAAACTCTAAAAAATACATAATAACAAATGCAGTGATGAGGAGGAGTACCTACTCACTAAGATTATAGAGAGAAGATGGATGGTGAAAATCTTTATCGAGGGAGTAGAGCATTAAGCTTGGCGAGTAAGCAAATGAGCGAGCTAGTTGGGAAGTAGCCTTTGAGCAGTGAACCGAACGAGAGAAATCTTTAGTAGACTTCAACGGAGTTTCCACCGTTACAAGGAAAGCGATATCAACGTATTGTTCGTATCGGCAGAGTGCAGAGTTTCTCTGAATTTAGGTGGTAACACGGATTGTTAATTCGCCCTAAGCTATATCCGTAGCTTAGGGCTTTTTTTATTGGATAGGAAGCTTCTCCTATTGAATAAAATTATTTGCATACAGATGAGTAGAACAATTTGTTCTCTAAAATTGATTGTGTAACAAATTTCTAGGAGGTTGTAATTATGGAGATTAAGGGTACAGAGTTATTTGTAAAAGCTTTAATTGAAGAAGGTGTTGATACCTTATTTGCATATCCGGGTGGAACAGCAATAGATTTGTTTGATGCATTATATGAACAGGATAAGATTAATGTAATTTTACCACGTCATGAACAGGCTTTGGCGCATGAAGCCGATGGATATGCACGTTCCACCGGAAAAGTTGGTGTTTGTCTTGTTACTAGTGGTCCTGGTGCAACAAATCTTGTTACTGGAATTGCAACTGCGAATTTTGATAGTGTGCCATTAGTATGCTTTACAGGTCAGGTTTTAAGTAGTCTGATTGGTAATGATGCGTTTCAGGAAGTTGATATTGTCGGAATGACCAGAAACATTTGCAAGTATGCAGTAACAGTACGTGATCGTAAAGATTTAGGCCGAATCATTAAAGATGCCTTTTACATAGCCAGAACAGGAAAACCTGGTCCGGTATTAGTTGATATACCAAAGGATATTCAGCTTGCAATGGGAAGTGATGAGTATCCAACCGAAGTAAATATCCGTGGTTATAAACCAAATACAACCGTTCATGCAGGACAGATCAAACGAGCATTATCGGTTCTTGCCTCGGCAAAAAAACCAGTATTCTTAATTGGCGGTGGCGTTAACATCTCAAGAGCACAAAAGGAGATGACACAGCTTGCTGAGTTAACAGGGGTACCAGTAATCACAACAATTATGGGGAAAGGAGCAATTGCAACAGATCATCCTCTTTATGTTGGTAATATTGGTATTCACGGAAACTATGCTTCCAATCATGCGATTAGTGAATGTGATGTGTTGTTCTCCATCGGTACCAGATTCAACGATCGTATCACTGGAAAGATCAGTGAGTTTGCTAAGAAAGCTAAAATCATTCATGTTGATATCGATCCGGCTTCTATTTCAAGAAATGTTGTGGTTGATATTCCAATTGTTGCAGATGCGAAAGCTGCAATTCAGAAATTATTAGAAGGTGCAAAACATTTAGAGATCAGCTCCTGGGTAAAGCAGGTAATGGAATGGAGAGATCAGTATCCGATCAATATGAAGCAGTATGAAGGAATGACACCAGAACTGATCATAAGAAAGATCAATGAGACATTTAAAAATTCAGTAGTTGTAACGGATGTTGGGCAAAATCAGTTATGGACGACGCAGTACGTTCAAATCGATGAGAATAGACAGTTATTGACTTCGGGTGGTCTTGGAACGATGGGGTACGGATTCCCGGCAGCGATTGGTGCAAAGATTGGTAATCCAGATAAAGAAGTAATCTGTATCTCTGGTGATGGCGGAATGCAGATGAACATTCAGGAGATGGCAACGGCAGTTGCGCAGGAACTTCCATTAGTGTTATGTGTATTTAATAATGGATATCTTGGAAACGTTCGTCAGTGGCAGGAGTTATTCTTTGACAAACGCTATTCTTGTACGTGTTTGACTTATCGTAAATCCTGTAATCGTGACTGTATGAATAAGGAGAAACAATGTCCAAAATATACTCCTGATTTTGTTAAACTGGCAGAAAGTTATGATGCAGCAGGTATTCGTGTTGAGAAGGTAGAAGATATTGATAAGGCATTTGAATTTGCAAGAAGCAATAAAAACAAACCAACTTTGATCGAGTTTATGATTGAACGAGAAGCAAATGTTATGCCAATTGTACCGGGCGGCAAACCATTAACTGAAATGATTATGGACTGTTAGGAGGATATCATTATGAAGAAACGATGGATCTCATTATATGTTGAAAATGAAATAGGTGTATTAGCTAAAATATCAGGACTATTCTCCAGCAAGTCCTATAACTTGGATAGCTTGACCGTAGGTGAAACGGAAGATCCTACGATCTCACGTATGACCATCAGTTTAACAAGTGATGATCAGACATTTGAGCAGATCAAAAAACAGTTAAATCGTAGTGTAGAAGTTATCAAAGTAGTTGATTTCACAGATATTCCGATACATATGAAAGAAATTATGTTTATTAAATTCAATAGTTTGACACAGTCAGAAAAGGCGGAGATCTTCCGTATCTCCGAAGTTTTTAAAGTTGCAATCACGGACTATGGTAAAGATAGCATTCTTATCGAGTGCATTCAAACGGAGAAACGTAATAATGATCTGATCACGATGCTTATGCGCTCCTTCAAATCACGTATGGAAGTTGTCCGTGGTGGTAGTGTCGCTATTGAGGCCATTAATCTTTCTGACCGATAGAGAAAGAACGGTATCACTGGGGGATAAATGTAATAGATTGTTAATAATTATAAAAAACAAAAAGGTGTTTGTTGATAAAAATGAGATTGCTGAAAAAATCTTGAAAAGAATGATGTTTGAGAATTATTATTGAGAGAAAGTTTCATACTATAGGTAGAAATCGAAGATTGAGATCGGTTTTATTAGAGACAAGAAAAGGCTTATTTTGCACTTACTTGTTGAGCAGGTGTTATAAAAAACACTTATAAATCTGATGATATTGAAATAGAAAGGTGATATGGTATGGAAATAATCAATAGTAGTGGAAATCAGAATAAGATGAAGATGTCAGCAAAGACGGAAGAATTGATGAATAGTCATCCTAATTTGGATTCAGCGCCTACCAATTGTTTGTTTGAAAATGAGGAAGATCGTGCTTATGCACTTGGTGAGAATGCATTCCATGATGCAAAGAGTGAAATCGCTCCAGAAAATGATATTTATAAAGAGAGATTTCAATAATAGTAGCAGATGATAAAGTAATAAAAAGACATCCCGAAAGATCAGAATATAAAGTCTTTCGGGATGTCTTTTTCATGTTCTACTTCTCCTGATAAGCAATCAAAACAACATCCCTATCAGTTCCCTTTTTGATTTCATTCTCAAGCTTCGTAATTTCCTCTCTCGATTTCTCAGAAATTTCAGCTATTTGGTAATCACTAAAAGTCTTCATAATAAATCCATTCTTTTACCATCTATTATTGGAGAAGAAGATAATCCTTCCATCACCCTTTATTATGACCCTTTCTTTGAAATCTAAACGCCCTAAATTTGGTTACTCTATATATTAAGATTAGCATACATAACAATAGATATCTATAATACAACGAAAGCAAACACCTTTCCGTGCAAAGAGACTCCACAATCTTGCTGTTATCACCTAGCTGAGGACCGCTTTCTGCCCCTTTGCACCACGTTTGCGATTACGAACTTTACGTGCAGATAAGTTCTTTGATTTGTATTCAAAGAATTCAGTTTCAGGTGTAACAACTGTTGCAAAAGCAACTTTATCTTCTTTTTCTAAGGCAATACCCTTGACACCACGACTAGTCTTCTTTAATTCAGAGACTTCGTTGAGTGGGAATCCTAAGGAAAGGCCAGCTTCTGTTAAAAGGATTACTTTGGCGTCTGGATTGGATGCGACATGACCAGAAAGGTGAACGATGGAAGCGATTGCATCGTCAGCGTCCAACTTCGTAGTTGAGATTACGGCACGATTTGTTTCGAATTCAATACCAGATACTAATTTGATGAAACCATTCTTCGTTGTAAACATTAACTGTGATTCGAAGAGTTCTTCAAATGAGATATAAATTAGGATTTCCTCTTTATCTACCTTACATAGATTATGAATTAAGGTTCCTTTGTCTTTGAGCTTACACTTTGGAATCTTCTCAGCTTTTACCTGATACATATTACCTTCCTCAGTAAAGAGACAAAGACGGTCATTATTCTTCATCTTAACTGTATGAACGTATTCTTTTAAGCTTTCTTCGTTAGCACGCGAATAAGCAGCAGAATCCACGGATTTTGTATAACCGAATTTGTCGATTAAGACATAAATATCTTCGATTTTAACTTCTTCCACGTAATCTGTAGTCTGCATATTTGCAAGCATAGTACGACGAGGAGCGTTAAATTGCTTTTTATATTCTCTAAGATTATTTTTGATGACTTTAAAAAGCTCTTTTTGGCTACCTAAAATTTTCTTAAATCTTTCGATATCATTCAACAAATTTTTATTCTCTTCGTGTAGTTTGAGAATTTCTAGTCCGATTAACTTGCTTAATGGCATTGCTAAAATCGCATCTGCCTGACGCTCAGTAAAGTCTAATTTGGCTGCCTGCTTTCTGGAAGTCTCAGATTTAAATTTGATTTCTTCGGTGATTCCGTGGATCAAACATTCTTTAGCCTGTTTTACGGAAGAAGAACCACGAAGAATCTCGATGATTAAATCGATGACATCCGTTGCGCGAATCAAACCATCGACAATTTCCAAACGTTTCTCTGCTTTATTTAATAAATGTTGATACTGTTTGGTGTAAAGCTCTTCCTGGAAACTTACAAATTCCATGATCAAGCTCTTTAAATTAAATGTTATTGGCTGTTGTTTCTTTACGGCAAGTAGGTTCACGCCGTAAGTGTCTTCCATTACCGTCTTCTTGTAAAGACCATTTAGAAGGTTTTCAATATTACGGTCTTTCTTTACTTCAATGACGATACGGATACCTTCTTTGGAAGATTCATCCCGTACATCATAAATTTCATCGAATACTTTATCCTTCATTAAGTCCACAAGACTCTCGACTAACTTTGTCTTATTACCAGCAACAGTATATGGAATTTCTGTGATTACAATGTTCTTACGTCCAGATTCTCCAGGTTCAATTTCTGTTTTGGCGCGGATTTTTAACCTTCCCTCTCCGGTTTCATAGATTGTAGGAATCACTTCACTGTTTACAATCGTACCACCCGTAGGAAAATCAGGACCAGGAATGTATTGCATCAATTCAGGAATTGTGATTGTTGGTTTATCAATATAAGCGATAACACCATCGATGACTTCACAAGGATTATGAGTTGGAATGTTAGTTGCCATACCAACCGCAATGCCAGTAGTACCATTAATCAAAAGGTTTGGTAACATGGCTGGTAACACAGCAGGTTCCTGCTCACTTTCATCGAAGTTAGGTACAAATTCAACTAACCCTTTATCTAGATGCTCTAATAAGGTCATAGCACCAGTGGAGAGACGAGCTTCTGTGTATCGCATCGCAGCGGCACCATCACCATCGATGGAACCAAAGTTACCGTGGCCATCGATCAATGGAATTTGTAGAGAATATTCTTCCGTCATATGAACAAGCGCATCATAGATGGAACTGTCACCATGAGGATGATATTTACCCATGGTATCACCAACGATACGAGCACTTTTTCTATGTGGTTTTTTGGGATCTAACCCAAGTTCACTCATGGAATAAAGAATACGACGCTGTACTGGTTTTAAACCATCTCGAACATCTGGAAGAGCTCGCGCGATGATAACGCTTAGGGCGTAATCACGATAAGAGTTTTTCATTTCCTCTGAAAAATCCAACTGTATGATATTTTCAGTATCTTTTTTCATATTGTTAACCAGCCTTTCTAGATATCAACCGTAGCGTACTTTGCTTCATCCATAATAAAGGATCTACGTGGAGGAACATTGCTGCTCATGAGCATAGTTGTAGTCTCATCAGCTTCTACGGTATCGGAGATAGAAACCTGAGCTAAGATTCTAGTTTCAGGATTTAAGGTTGTTTCCCATAACTGCTCTGCATCCATTTCACCAAGACCTTTGTAACGCTGGATATTCAATATCTTATGATTTGTTGTCTTTTTAAATTTATCTAATTCAAATTCGTTAAAGATGTATTCCGATTTTCTCTTTTTCTTGTTCTTTGGATCTTCATACTCTACTTTAAACAAAGGTGGTAAACCTCGATAGACTTTTCCTTCTGTGATCAGTTCCGGCATAAAGCGATAGAAGAACGTAAGCAGAAGAGTACTGATATGAGCGCCATCGACATCGGCATCGGTAAGGATAATGATTTTATTGTAACGTAATTTATTTATATCGAAATCATCACCAATTCCACATCCAAAAGAAGCAATCATGGATTTGATTTCATTATTTACAAGAATCTTCTCTAAGGTTGCTTTTTCAACATTGATAATCTTACCGCGGAGTGGAAGAACGGCCTGAGTACGACGATTTCTTGCAGTTTTTACCGTACCACCTGCAGAATCCCCTTCGACGATGTACACTTCACATTCTTCTGGCTTTTTTGAAGAACATGCAGCTAATTTACTCTTGGTATCCACATCATTTAGCTGTTTTAAGACAGCAGTACGTGCTTTATCTCCAGCTTTTCTAGCGGTGTAGGAACGCAAGGAGTTATCTAAGATCGCCTTTAATGTTTCGATGTTTTTATCAAGATAGCGAGTGACTTCAGTAGCAAATACATCATCGACAGCACTCTTGGCATCGGTATTACCAAGTTTGGTCTTTGTCTGTCCTTCAAACTGAGGATCTGGGTGTTTAATTGAAATAATAGCAACTAAGCCATTACGTATATCTTTACCATCAAAGTTTTCGTCTTTATCTTTTAATATTCCAAGTTCACGAGCATATTGATTCATAACTCGAGTCAATGCAGTCTTAAAACCAGTAACTAACGTACCACCATCGACAACGTTGATTCGGTTACAGTAGGAATTAATTTGTTCTGAATAAGCATTGGTATATTGAAACGCTACTTCGACTTCAATATCACCGCTTGTTCCTTCGATGTAAATCGGTTCATCATGTAGAACCGTTGCTTCACGATTAATATAGGAAACAAAGCTCTTAATACCCAACTCTTCGCAGTATACGTTTTGTTCGCCTGTATTTTGATCGGTAAATGTAATACACAGATTTTTATTTAAAAAAGCAACTTCTTTTAATTTCTTTTTGATGGTGTCAGCCTTAAATTCAATGGTTTCAAAAATAGAGCCATCAGGATAGAATAAAACTTTAGTTCCTGTATCCGATTTTGCACATTTTCCGACTACAGGAAGAAATCCATCGACAAGTTCTGTAACAGGATGTCCACCGTTTTCATATTCGTCACGATACACTTTTCCGTCACGTCGGATTTCTAAAACTAATTTAGAAGAGAGTGCATTTACAACTGAGGCACCAACTCCGTGAAGACCACCAGATATTTTATAAACAGAATGTCCAAATTTGCCACCTGCATGTAGGATGGTATAAACAACACGTGCAGTTGGGATTTTTTTTGTAGGATGGATATCAACTGGGATACCGCGTCCGTGATCCTGAATCGAGATACCGCCATCTTTTTGCAACACGATCTCAATTTTATTACAAAAGCCGGCAAGATGTTCATCGATACCGTTATCGAGAATCTCCCAAATTAGATGATGCAGACCGCGTGTTCCTGTACTACCGATGTACATACCAGGACGTTTTCTAACAGCCTCAAGTCCTTCAAGAACGACGATCTGGCTTCCGTTATATTGTTCCATTTATTCACCTTTCTCCTTTATATTAATATATTTCATGCCTGACTTGCAGTGGAGTAACTAATTCATTACCATATCAATAATTAAGAATAATTTTGGAAATAGTATAAAAAACAGGTATTATTTCAGATTTATTCGTATTATGTTACATTATAATATAAATGAAATTAGTTTCATTATGCATGAAATTATGTGTAAAATACTTCCCTTCATAAGAAACTAACCTATATTATAGCATAAGCTTAAGGTTGAAAGGAAGATTTTTTTTCTATTGATTAAGGGTTGCAAAGGAAGTATAATAAATGCAGTGTAGACTAAAGGTAGGCCTATTTAGGAGGGTATAAAATTGGCACAATGTAAGATAAGCATAATTATGCCGGTTTATAATGTTGAACAATATGTTGGAATGTGTTTAGACAGTATTGTGAATCAGACATTTAAAGAAATCGAAGTAATTATTGTTAATGATGGAAGTACAGACGGGAGTTTGGCGATTTTAAAGGAATACGAGTCAAAGTATCCTGAGATGATCCATGTATATTCGACAGAGAATCGTGGCGTAAGTCATGCAAGAAATTATGGTATTCAAAAAGCAACTGGTGAATACGTATTATTTGTAGACAGCGACGATTTTTTAGAGTTAAATATGTGTGAGTTGCTTTACGAGAAAGCAAGTAAAGATAATAATGATATCGTAATATGTAGATATTTCGATGTATATATTAATGAGACAACGCAAGAAATTCGAAAGAAATGTAGCAAAGCATATGAAATTGCAATTGGCCGTAATTTTAATATTCATGATACAAAATTCGAATTAACACATATTTCCCCATTCCCATGGGATAAGTTATATCGTAAAACATTATTTGATAAACATAAATTCCCTGAAAAATTAAGATTTGAAGATTTGGCAATCATGTACTGTGTAGTTACTTCTGCACAAAGTATTGGTGTTATTGAGGATCGCTTGTACAATTATCGTCGTTCTAATCAGGGAAGTTTCTTAAGTAATTTTAGTGAAGGCACACTCGATGTTGTAAATGCACTAGAATTATTTGTTGACGGTATGAAAAAACAAAATACTTATGATGAATTTTCAGAAGAAGTAGAATACATCTGCTCTCGACATTTATTGATTCGTTATAATTCTATTTTTGATACTGCAACGAAAGGAAAACTTAAGATTAAGAAGGAAATGATCCATCGTTCTATGAACTTCTTAGAAAAGAATTTTCCAAACTGGAGACAGAATCGTTATTTAAAATATACGGCATCCAAAGCAGCTAGAGCTAAGATGAAAAAGTATAAAACACGCAGTATGATGATACGTACTGCAACGATCCGAGAGTATACTCCATTATTCTTAGTTACAATCATGAGAAAATGGAACAAGTTCAGGAAAAAGATTAAGGAACGCGTGAAGAAGTTTACCAAGTCTAAGAATAAACTTCGTTTTATTGCAAATCGCATCCCAGGAGTTAAGTTGCTTCACCTTCCAAAGGATGTTCGATACACTTTATATTATGAAAAGTATAGCGTAAATCCAAAGGATATCTTGTTTGAATCAAAACATGGTGAAGATGTAGCAGGTAATATCTTTCAGATGTTGTTAGCAATGAATGATGAAAAATATAATGATTTTCATATTATGCTTACTATAAAAGAAAATCTGATCGGCAAGTATAGTGATCTTCTTGCACGTTATGGAATTGACTATGTAGATATCATTCTTACCGATAGTAAAGAATATTTAAAGGTTCTTGCAACAACGAAATATCTAATTACAGATACGAGTTTTCCGACTTATTTCATTAAGAAAAAGGAACAAGTTTATTTAAATACATGGCATGGAACTCCATTGAAGGCAATGGGACGTATCGTACCAAAGCGTGAGTATGGGCTTGGTAATGTTCAAAGAAACTTTGCATGCGCGGATTATCTGTTATATCAGAATGAATTCTCAAGAGATATCTTTGTTAAGGATTATATGCTTGCCCCTATCTTTAATGGCAAGATCATGTTATCAGGATATCCAAGAAATTCAGCTTTCTTTAATACCAATCGTTATGATGAAATTCGTAGTGAACTTGGTATTGAAGATATGCAGGTTATGGCATATATGCCAACTTGGCGTGGTCTTTTGAATAAGAAAGAGAACAAGAAACAGATTACAGAACTTTATAACTATTTCTATGAGTTAGATATGTTGTTACGTGATGATCAGATCATTTACGTTAAACTTCATCCATTTGTTAAATCTGGATTAAAATATGAAGATTTTAATCATATTGCTCCGTTCCCAGAAGAGTATGAGACTTATGATTTCTTAAATGCAACCGATGGATTGATCACAGATTACTCTAGTATTATGTTCGATTATGCGGTATCTAAGAAGAAAATCTTATTATTTACGTATGACCGTGAGGAATACTTAAATGATCGAGGAATGTATCTTGATCTTAATCAGGTGGAATTCCCAATCTGTGACACAGTAAAAGAACTTGCTAAAGCTATTAATGAAGAATCCTCATATCCAAAGTTCTTCGAAGAATTCTGTAAGTATGACAGCGCAGATACCGCGAGTGAAGTATGTGAAACTTTATTCTTAGGAAAAACGCCATCCTTCTCCTTAGAGCCAGTTCAGAGAGATGAAAAGAAAAAGAATGTGTTAATTCTTGTCAATGGTATTAGAGAAGGTGAAGTTTCAGAGCACTTAATTGAACGTTTAAATGCTATGGATAAGAGCAAATATAACATTTATCTTGGTATGAAGTCATCGACAGCCCGCAGAGGTACTTCCATGCTTTCGAAATTAGATCCAGAGATTGGTTATATTCCATTTATGTTTGATGTTAACTATACGATCAAAGATCGTTTGGCATGTCTTAAGACGTTTAAGTTTGGCTATTCATCGAAACGTACAGAAGCACTGATCAATGAACTTGCAAAGCGTGAAAAAGATAAATACTTTGGTACTGCGAAGTTCGATGTTGTTATTAATCTATCTTCTAAAGATAAGATTATCTTCCATATGTGTCAGGCATTTGGAGCAAAGACAGTTTATAATTTCAAGTCATTTAATAGCGAAGCATTCCAAAACGAAAAAAAATATAGAAAACGTGTAAACTATATTTCTAAACGTTTAGGTTACTATGATTATGTTGTTGGTACAGAGGAACTTAACAAACTTCCTTGTAAAGCAATTAGTGAGGGGAAAGTAAAAACACTGATCGATGAAAACCCTAAGCTTGAGTTTCAGAAAGTGCTTAAGGAGGTGTCAAAATAATGAAAGTAGGCGTTGTAACATTTCATAATGCACACAATTACGGAGCGAGTCTTCAAACTTGGGCATTACAAAAAGTTTTAAAGAATCTTGGCACAGATCCTTGTGTGGTGCACTATCATCCGGATATTATCGATCGTTTATATGTAGCACCAAAACAGAATACCTTCAAAAAGAAGATGAAATATCTCTTAAAGAAGAAATATCGTGCCCGTGTAAAAACACAAGTCTATAAAAATAAGAGATATTGTGAATTTATCAATAATAACTTTAAACTTGTTGGGGATTTTAAGACATACGAAGAATTAAAGAATGCAAATCTTGGTTTAGATGCATATATTACTGGTAGTGATCAGGTATGGAATAGTGATCATACGGATGGATTTGATCCAGCGTACCTTTTAGATTTTGCAGAGCCTTCTGCGAAAAAGATATCTTATGCAGCCAGCGTCGGACGTGAGTATATTCTTCCACAGTATCGTGATCAGTTTGCAGAAAGCTTAAAAACTTATACTTCAATCTCTGTTCGTGAAGCAAGTGCGCGTCCTGCGATTGAGAGCTTAACGGACAAGCCGGTTGAAGTTGTTTTAGACCCTACGTTATTATTAAATAAAGAAGATTATGAGGAACTAAAAAAACCAGGTTTATTTGAAGGACAGCGTTATATTTTTGTATATATGATGGAAGCAAATAAAGAGTTAGTGCAATTTGCAAATCGATTGTCAGTTGCACTTGGTATTCCGGTTGTTCAGCGTAAGCCATCACCTATTTTCCGTAATGAGTTAGGTTCTTATTATACAGATACAGCAGCAGAATTCTTAAGCGAAATCGAAAATGCGGAATATGTTTTGACAAACTCATTCCATGCAACCGTATTTTCTTTGATCTATGAAAAACCATTCATTTCTATGCTTCATACAAGTACAGGAGCGAGAACAAGCGATTTACTAAAATCTGTTGGTCTGGAATCTCATATTGTATACCAGACAAAGGATTTTCATGATATTCATCAATTTGATATTGTTGACAAAGAGCAATTAAGAGAAAGAATTCATGAGTTGCAGAAAACATCTTATGATTTCTTGCATCGTGCGTTAGAAATCTAACGCATAGTGTATATCTCAGGGTTGGAGGGGACTGTGAAACGGTTAACAGCGATTGTACCATGTCTTAATGAACAAGAGGTATTACCTTTATTCTTTGATGAGATTGTCCGGGTAGCGGACCTTATGAAGAATGAAGTGGAATTTGAAGTGATCTTTATTAATGATGGTTCCACAGATAATACTTTAAAAGTAATTCAGGAATTGCGAAAAAAAGATAAGCGTATGAAGTACATTTCTTTTTCCAGAAACTTTGGAAAAGAAGCTGCGATGTATGCAGGTCTAGAGAATGCAAAAGGGGATTATGTTGCAATTCTGGATGCTGATTTACAGCATCCCCCTGCAATGCTGATCGATATGTATCATGGAATTGTTGATGAAGGCTATGACAG